>DOZA01000167.1 GCA_003518245.1 Bacteroidales bacterium
GAAAGAGTCAGAAAAATATAACTGTTTACTCAACACCAGCATGCACCTGGTGCAATACTTTAAGGTCATATTTAAAAGATAGAAAAATCAATTATAGGGACATAGATGTATCTGTTGATCAGAATGCTGCAGAGCAAATGGTAAACAAAAGTGGCCAGCAAGGTGTTCCACAAATAGATATTGATGGCCAGGTAGTAGTTGGCTTCGATAAAATGAGAATAGATAATTTACTTGAATCTTGAAATAATTTAAAATTTATGATATGAAAAAAATCAATTACATCCTTCTTACTGTCATTTTAGCAATTTCAATCAGTGCATGTACAACGAGCACAGCAGCTGACAAAAATGATAAGGCTGAGAAGAAAACCGGGGTATCGGCTTCCAAAGATCAAAAAGGTGCAATCCATCTTACCAAGGAAGAATTTCTGGCAAAGGTTTATAATTATGAGAAAAACGCTGAATCGTGGATTTATGAGGGTGATAAGCCTGCTATTATTGATTTCTATGCTGACTGGTGCCAGCCCTGTAAAATAGCAAGTCCTATTCTTGATGAACTGGCAAAAGAATATGACGGTCATATATATGTTTATAAGGTAGACACTGAGAAAGAGCGTGAACTTGCTGCTGCTTTTGGAATAAGAAGCATACCTACATTCCTTCTTATCCCTATGAATGAAAGGCCTCAGATATTCACTGGTATAGGACAGACTAAAGAAGCTACAAAAGAAATCTTTGTTCAGGCAATAGATGAAGTATTATTGAAAAAACAAAAGTAAAATTTATCAAAATGAAAGATTTACAACCAATTAATCAGCAGGTGCTTCTTGAGCTTATAATTTCTAAGGAGGAGAAAACAGTATCGGGTATTATTATTCCTGATACTGTTAAAGAAAAACCTCAGTATGCCATGGTTGCAGCCCTTAGTGGTATTGAGAAACCGGAGATCAGTATTGGTGATATGGTCTTTTATAAGAACTTCTCAGGGAATGAAATTGAATTCGAAGGTAAGGATTACCTTATTATTCCCTATACAGATATACTGGGTAAGGTTGTTGAAACAGATAAGATCTGATCATCATCTGACCGGCTGTAATTAGATCTACCGACACTCTTTTTAAATAAGCCAATTGAATTTGTAATAATACGACCCCGGGTTTGCCGGGGCTTTTCGCGCTCGCCATAGCTGGACGTGGATCCGGAGATCCACACCATCGCAGGCGAAGGCCTCAGCCTATTTTATTTGGTGTTAACCATTTATTTGAATATTTTCACGCCT
This sequence comes from Bacteroidales bacterium, assembly GCA_003518245.1. Classification (GTDB taxonomy): domain Bacteria; phylum Bacteroidota; class Bacteroidia; order Bacteroidales; family VadinHA17; genus UBA9300. The sequence goes on from DOZA01000167.1 coordinate 1,279, forward strand.
GATTATTTTGAAAAGTCTGTAAATGGAAAAACATTATTCAATTGGAGTTGACATAGGGGGTAGTCATATCACCAGTGCTGGCATTGATCTTAACCGGCGGGAGATAATGAGAGATACTTTTGCTGAAAGAATTGTCAATAATAAGGGAACAGCAGAAGAAATAATTGAAAGATGGTCAGAAGCCCTTGGTGAAACACATGAAAAAACAGGAAAGGTAAATATTAAGGGCATAGGGTTTGCTATGCCAGGTCCTTTTGATTATGTGAATGGAATTTGCCTGATAAAGGGTGTTCCCAAATATGAGAAACTATATGGTACTAATATTGGTGAGGCCATATCAAAAAAGCTGGATTTATCTTCTGACACTCCTGTAAGGTTTATGAATGATGCTTCCTCATTCGCTGTGGGCGAAGCATGGGCAGGTAAAGCAGCCGGAAGTGAACGCATAATGGCAATAACCCTTGGTACAGGATTTGGTTCTGCCTTTGTGGCTGATAAGGTCCCTATAGTTTCCGGTGAAATGGTTCCTGACCTGGGCTGTGTTTATCATATCAGTTTCAGAGATGGTATAGCAGACGACTATTTCAGTACCCGCTGGTTCATTAAGAAATATAAAGAAATAACAGGCTTGAATGCAGGTGGTGTTAAAGATATAGCCGCAAAATACGCATCTGATAAAAGAATAAAGAATATTTTTGTTGATTTCGGTAAATCACTGGCAGGATTCCTTTCGCCATACCTTATAAAATTCGGGGCAGAAGTTTTAGTATTGGGGGGGAATATTTCGCGTGCATATAATCTTTTTGGCCCGGCTTTGGAAGAAGAATTGAAAATACAGGAATGCAGTACCATACCACTTCTTTCTGAGCTTAAAGAGGATGCAGCATTATTAGGGAGTGCCTATCTTCTTGATGATTCATTCTGGACTTCTGTAAAAGGATCACTTCAGTATATGTAACAGAAAAAAAATAATATGAGTTCAAAAATCAATTTTTACAGGGTAATACCTGTTTTGATGTCTTTTTTCGTAATGAGTTTTGTTGACCTTGTTGGCATAGGCGTCGACAGGGTTAGTCTTGATATGGAGCTTAGTGCTACGGTAGCACAGCTAATACCATCAGCTGCATTCCTTTGGTTTTTTCTTCTATCTGTTCCTTTTGGCATACTGCAGTCAAGGCTTGGGAAAAGATTTATGCTTAATATAGGTATGCTGGTAACTGCATTGGGATTGATCGTACCTTTCTTTTTCTATTCTTTTGCCATGGTATTGATTGGATTTGCACTTCTGGGTATTGGTAATACAATAGTACAGGTATCTGCTAATCCACTGCTTGTTGATGTGGTCCCGGGAAACAGGGCATCCAGCTTTTTGAGCTTCTCACAATTTATAAAGTCAATAGGTTCTATGCTCGGAGCACCTCTTGCAGCAGTATTTGCATCACGGTTTGGCGATTGGAAAATACTATTCCTTGTATTCGGTATAGTATCAATTATATCAGTGGTATGGTTAGGCTCAGTAAATATTGATGAAACCAGGGACGATGAAATCAAGGCATCATTTGGTTCTGCTTTCAAGCTGCTGAGCAATAAATTTGTATTATTTATGGTCCTGGCAATTTTTGTTGTTGTAGGGATTGATGTTGGATTCAATTCTAATTCAGGCCAGTTTTTTATCAACAGTTTTGGCCTTGAGCAAACAGCTGCAGAATCAGGAAGGAGTGTTTATTTCTTCGGTAAAATGCTTGGTACTTTCGGTGGTGCCTTATTACTGACCAGGGTAGCTTCACGTAAATTTTATTTATGGTCGACCATATTTGGGATTTTAACATTTGTGGCAATACTGGTATTACGTACAGAGGCTTCTGCCTGGGTATTGACCTTTCTTATAGGTATTGCCATAGCAAATATTTTCCCCCTAGTATTTTCAATTGCTGTTGAAGAATATCCTTCAAGGAAGAACGAGATTTCAGGCCTTATGATGATGGCCATATCAGGAGGAGCGGTAATACCATTATTAATGGGTTGGATTACAGATATAAGTACCAATTTGATTGGTATGGCAGTTTTGCTGGTTTGTATGTTCTACCTTTTAGCAGCAGCTATTTATGCAATAAGATACCATTTGAGTAAAAGCTAAATGGAGGATTCTGTAAGAAATACAGCACAGTATCTGTTACCTCTTAAAAAAGATCAAAATACACCGGGTAATTATGATATATACCCGGCATTCAATCTTGAAGAGAATAAAATTTTCAGTTCTGTAAATGAACTGGTCTGTATGCTCCCGGATAATGGTACTGTTATTATTGATGGATCTGCGGGTGTTTTTTTCGAGCAAATTATCGAAGACCTGAAGGTGTGCTTACGTGAAGAACAAAAGAGCATGCCTGTATTCATAAATATGGAGCATGCGTTAAAAGATATTGCACTGATCGAAAATGCAGTCTCAGAATTCACAGGAGGTGATGATCCGCTTTTCGGAACAAGGACCAGTATGGATATGCTGGACTTTTTTAACAAGGAACTAATTGATGGATTAAAAGACAAAGGCAAAAAGGAATACAGGATAATATATGGAACAGGAGCTGGCATTATTGATAAAGATGCATTTCTTATCTATATAGATCTTCCTAAAAATGAAGTGCAATTCAGATCCAGAGCAGGATTAAAAACTAATATAGGAACTCCTCCTGCACACCCACGGGCCGATTATAAGCGGAATTATTTTGTTGACTGGGTTGTATTAAAGAAACATATTAATAATATTCTTCCTGCTGTTGATCTTTTTGTTGACGGTCAGAGACCCGGGGAAATTACTTTCATCAAGGGTGATGACCTACGCGCTGCCCTCAGGCTTATGTCAGAAAGTGCTTTCAGGGTGCGTCCATGGTTTGAACCAGGATCATGGGGCGGTACATGGATGAAGGACAGGATACAGGGATTGAATACAGATGTTCCTAATTACGCATGGTCATTCGAACTTATAAGCCCTGAGAATGGATTACTGCTGGAAAGCAGCGGACTGATGCTTGAGTTTTCTTTCGATCTTTTGATGTTGCAGGAATCTCCAAAGATACTTGGTGATTGCTATGAGGTTTATGAGAATGAATTTCCAATACGATTCGATTACCTGGACACTTTTAATGGTGGAAATCTTTCAATTCAATGCCATCCACGTCCACATTATATAAAGAGTGAGTTTGGTGAGAATTACACCCAGGAGGAATCATACTATATTATGGATACCATGGATAATGCCGTGGTCTACCTTGGCTTTAATGATGATATTGATCCTGCTGAATTCAGAAATGAACTGGAAATAAGTTACAGGGAATCAATCCCTGCTGATATAGAAAAATATGTACAGACTCATCCTGCCACAAAGCATGATCTCTTCCTGATACCATATGGAACAATACATGGATCAGGTAAAAATAACCTGGTACTTGAAATAAGCTCAACACCCTATATCTTCACCTTCAAAATGTACGACTGGCTCAGGCCTGACCTTGATGGCAAACCCAGGCCATTAAATATTAACAGGGGGATGGAAAACCTGTATTTTAAAAGAAAAGGTGAAAATGTCAGGTATGAATTGATATGCAAACCACAGCTTATAGAAAAAGGTGATGACTGGGAACTCGAGCATCTTGAAACACACCCTACTCATTTCTATGATGTTCACAGATATAAATTTAAAGAAAGGATTCTGGTAAAGACAGATAATAAATGCCATGTTCTTAACCTGGTAGATGGAGAAAATATTATTGTTGAGACACTTAACGGGATAAGGATGAATATCAATTATGCCGAGACATTTATTGTCCCTGCTGCAGCAAAAGAGTATATCCTTATCAATCTATCGGATCAGCCGGCTATGGTGGTGAAAGCATTTGTTAAGTAAAAATTTGTCTTCGCTCTTCGAGGATCGCTGGCGTGGATCAGGAGATCCAC
>DOZA01000253.1 GCA_003518245.1 Bacteroidales bacterium
GTAAAGGAAATACAGGATCACAGGAATGAGTTTAATGAAGAACCATTATGGACCAATTCAATGTTTGGTGGTATGCCGGCATACCTTATATCAACTTATTACCCCGGCAATATTTTTAAGCCTGTATATGATTTATTCAGATCACCCGGTATTCCTATTGCTCCTATATTGTTGCTTATGCTTGGCTTTTACATTATGCTTTTATCTTTCAGGGTTAACCCCTGGCTGTCATTGCTGGGCTCAATAGCTTATGGATTTTCTTCTTATTTTTTCATCATCCTTGCAGCAGGTCACAATACGAAAGCTATGGCCCTTGCCTATATGGCACCGCTCATAGGTAGCATAGTATATGCTTATAGGAGAGACAGGATAACAGGGTCAATACTGACAGCCATTTTTCTGACTCTTCAACTAATAGCCAACCATCTGCAGATTACATATTATACCTTTATTATAGTCCTTATCTTCGGGATAGTTGAACTTGTTCACTCAATAAAGACGAATAAACTGCCAGATCTTATGAAGACCACTCTTATGCTGGCAGGAGCTGCTATTATAGCCCTATCAATAAATTTTGCCAACCTGTATGTTACATTTGAATATGGAAAATATTCAATGAGGGGTAAGTCTGAACTGAGCACTGATCCTGAAGATAAAACATCAGGGCTCGACAGGTCGTATGCAACAAACTGGAGCTATGGCATTGATGAGACTCTTACCCTTCTTATACCAAATATGAAAGGAGGAGCCACACAGCCTTTTGACAGAAATTCTGAAACAGTGAAAGCCCTAAGACAGAATAATGCTGCGCAATATATCCAGGGTATATTTCAATACTGGGGCACGCAGCCAAATACCAGCGGACCAGTATACGTGGGATCTATAATTTTCCTTCTTTTCATTATGGGCCTGGTGCTCATAAAAGGACCATACAAATGGTGGCTGTTGGCTGCCACTGTAATTTCTGTTTTGCTTGCCTGGGGAAAGAATTTCATGTTCTTTACCAACCTGTTCTTCGACTTCTTCCCAGGCTACAGTAAATTCAGGGCTGTAACCATGATACTTGTTATTGCTGAATTCTGTATGCCATTGCTTGGTATACTGGCGCTAAACAGGATATTAAACCAGGAAATAAAGAAACCTGAACTTATAAAAGCTATAAAGATTGGCCTGGGTATTACCGGGGGAATATTGTTATTGATTCTCCTGTTCCCCGGATTGGCCGGCTCATTTATCTCGCCCAATGAATCACAGTTCCCCGAATGGCTGAAAGCATCCCTTATAGCTGACAGGAAAGAAATGCTGCGTACCGATGCACTGCGTTCGCTTATCTTTGTAATAGCAGCAACTACTACTATATACTTTATGTATATAAAGAAGATCAAGGGTATTCATGCTGTCATTATCCTCGTATTACTTGTTGTTATAGATATGTGGCCTGTTAATAAAAGATACCTGAATAATGATGATTTTGTAAGACAGAAAGAAGCGGACAGGACCTTCACACCAACAGCAGCAGATAATTATATCCTGAGAGATACATCAGTATACAGGGTGCTGAACCTTACAGTCAGCACTTTTAATGATGGTAAGACTTCATATCTTCACCACTCTGTTGGGGGCTATCATGGTGCCAAGATACGACGCTACCAGGATCTGATTGACCATTGCATGGGAATAGAGATAAGTAATTTTACTAATGAGCTGAGTAAACTAACCTCGGCAGACCAGATCGAACCATTATACAAGGAACTGAATGCCCTTAATATGCTTAATACAAAATATATTATAATAAATCCTGATAGCCCTCCCCTGGTTAATAGCAGTGCCCTTGGAAATGCATGGTTTGTTGAGTCTTACCACCTGGCACAAAACCCGGATAAAGAACTTGAAGCCGTTAATGCTATTGATCCTGCTAATGAAGCAGTATTCAATGTAAAGTACCAGGACAGGCTGTCACGTATTAAATTTGACTCAACAGCACAGGGTAATATTGATCTTGTATCATACAGGGCAAATAAATTGATATATAATTATGAATCGCCCGTTCCCAGACTTACCGTATTTTCCGAGATATATTATCCTGCCGGTTGGAAAGCCTATATAGATGGTGAGCCTGTTGATCATTTTCGTGCAAACTATATTCTTCGGGCAATGATCATACCCGATGGGAAACATGAAATAATATTCAGGTTCGATCCAGCATCTTATAAAACAGGTAATAGAGTATCCCTGATTGGGTCAATACTTCTATATATCCTTATTGCTGCTTCTGTATATTTCCTGATAAAAAGAAAAAGTATTGTTAATGCTGAATCACAATAAGTGCCCACTTTGCGGATCAGGTGATATTATTTTACTGTATGAATGTACTGACTACCTGGTATCGGGGGAGAAATTCCCTGTATACAGGTGCAGGTCATGTACTTTTATTTTTACAAATAACATCCCAGAAGAAAAAGAAGCAGCAAGGTATTACCAATCAGAAGAATATATCTCTCATTCTGATAATAATAATGGTTTAGTAAACAGTATATATCAATATGTCCGTAGATGGATGTTATCATCCAAGTTAAGGATGCTCAAAAAAGAATCCGGACTGGTTAAGGCTTCGGTCCTGGATATTGGTTCTGGCAGCGGTTACTTTCCGGCCTATCTCATTAATAAAGGATGGGAATGCCAGGGTATCGAAATAAGCAAGGAAGCAAGACATTATGCCGGTGAAAGGAATAATATAGGCTTAAAGCCCCCCGAAGACATAAATAATTTTGAAAATAGCAGCATTGATATTGTTACAATGTGGCATACACTTGAGCATTTCTACCAACCCGGTGAATACCTGGGGTCTTCATACCGAATATTAAGAGATAAAGGCTTGCTGGTGATAGCCCTTCCAAACCATCAGTCATATGATGCAAGAAAATACAGGGAGGAATGGGCAGCCTGGGATGTGCCACGACACCTCTGGCATCATAATATTGATACAATAAAATTGCTTTGTGATAAATATGGATTTAAGCTTAAGTCAATATATCGCCTGCCTTTTGATGCTTATTATGTTTCAGCCTTAACTGAGAAAAATAAAAAATCTTCAATACCTCTTATTAAAGGATTCACTACAGGATTTATTTCCTGGATATCTTCTATTCTGATAAAAAGAAATACAAGTTCGCTGGTTTATATATTCAGGAAAGATTAATAACGATCCAGCCAGCGGTATTTCCTGGCATTACTTCCCAGTTTAACGGCAATAACTATTTCATGTGAGCCATATGTATAGTTCTGTATCTCACTGAAAGAATAATCAAAGGCATATCCGAAATACATATTATTCCATCTTGCTCCAATGTTTGTGATGATTACATTGCCTGTGCGGTAAGATAATCCTCCCCAGAAATCCTCCATAAAAGAATATTTAACACCGATATCGATCTGTGGTTTAAGTTGTTCGGATACCCTGAATATGAAGCTAGGTTCTACCTCGCTTTTTGTATCCATGGCAAATGAATAAGCTCCAAAAAGGTAATAATGGCGAAGTAGTGAAAGATTATGATATGAAGGATTGCCCAGTTTTATATATGATTGAAAGAGTTGCTCGACAGAGAACCCAAAATTATACCTGTAGTTAAGAATATAAACTCCGAAATTGGCATCCGGTATAAACACTCCCTGTCTGAGGTTACTGTACAGTACCGGGTCATCAGGATCTTCAAACCTTATCTTATCTTCATCTATCCTGAAATGGAAGGCTGTGGCTGAAAGGCCGAAAGACAGCTGGGTGCTTCCTTGTATCCAGGTATGATAAGCATAGGTTGCCTGCATTCCTGTTCTCTGTATCAGCCCGTTCCTGTCCTTAAAAATATATCCTCCCAAGCCTACCTTTCCATCACGGCCTGGCCTGTATGTTTTTTTCCTGCTACCCGAGCCTTTTATCGCATAACCTCTTTTCATCAACCTTGTCTGGTAACTGAATGAGTATGTTCGTGGAGCGCCTGAATAGCCAAGCCATTGTTCCCGTGCAGTAAGATTGAAACTGGTAAATCCATCGCTTCCTGCTACAGCCGGGTTAATAAGGTATTCATTGAAGAGATACTGGCTGTAAAGAGGCAGCTGCTGTGCAGTTGAGGTAACCGACAGTAGTATAATAGCAGCGTTTATCAGTAATAATCTCTTCAATCTGTTGAATTTATCTTATTATAGTAACGTTACCAATGACCGGTTTGGTGCCATCATGCAGGTTAATAATATAATGGTATGAGTCGATTGGCAGTTTTCTGCCTTTACTTGTACCATCCCATGGTACTGGATAACCTTTATCTGAGGCCCAGACTATTACACCCCAGCGATTAAATATTTTCACCTCGGCTTCAGGATATAATTCCATCATTTCAATATTCCATATATCATTTATATTATCCCCATTAGGTGATATTGCATTGGGTATAGTAATACAACTTTCCTGCTCCGCAGATACCATTATCGTATCGGTTATACTGCAACCATTATCATCGGTAACTGTGAGCCAGTAAAGACCGGCAGAAATATTATCAATATAACTGGATGTTGAGTTATCAAACCAGAGATAACTATAATCCGTGGCAACATACCCTCCTGCGGCCTGCACACTTATCTCACCATCAGGCATATCCTTGCAGAATGGCTGGATTATTTCATATGTAAGAGTGATTGGCTCAGGTTGAGTAAGTGTTATCACGGTATCAACATCACATGTATTTTCATCCACCATCAGTATTCCATATGTGCCTGCAGGCATTTCATTTCTGACAGATCCCATATAACCATCAGTCCAATAATAATCCATATCACCAACATAATTTTCAGGTATTATTTCAACCCTGCCGGTGTTGTCGCCATAGCAGTTGATATTATAGCCTCCATTATCACTTTCTGAAATATCAAGATGCATGATAAGTGAATCTGGTTGTGTTATTATGGTTGTATCGGTTACAGTGCAATAATTATTATCTTCAACGTAAAGTATATATTCACCTGCATATAACTGGCTGAGGGAACTCTCGTTTGAAGTAAATCCCTCAGGTCCTGTCCAGTTGAAAACGTAAGGTTCCTCCCCGCTCGTCATGGTAATATTAATAAAAGCATCATTTCTGCCAAAACAGCTTATATTAAACTCGTTTCTTTCGGATACCTCCTTACTGAATTCTAGAGGTGGCGGAAGCGAGACATATGCCGAATCTTCTTTTTGGCATCCATACAGGTCGATTACAATAACAAAATACCATCCTTCAGTCAACCCGGTAATATCTCTTGTAGTAGCTCCATTCGACCATAAATAACTATATGGCTCAGCCCCCCCCTGAACATTTAATGTAATAGTACCATTATCCATGCCTGGCGATTCGCATGTAATATTGGTAACAATATGATCAACCACCAGGGCTTCGGGCTCTGT
>DOZA01000417.1 GCA_003518245.1 Bacteroidales bacterium
TGTATCCTTTACCCGGCTGTTCATCTGTTCCGGGATTGAGATACAGGGTTCCCGCAGTGGGCATAATAAGAATATCACCCAGATCAGAATGCCCTGTCCCGCTGAAGTGGGTATGACTGAAACCAACAATGGTAGGATCGTCATACTGATAACCGGAACAGTATTCATATACTTTACGGTTATATTCCCCATTATCTTCATAGGGTATTGTATCAGTATCGGGGCTTAACTGAACCATACCAAAGGGTAGGGTAGCTCCAGGGTAGGTGTGTCCCATCCTCTGGGTGCCGATAAAAGGATTTATATACTGGATGAAATTGTCATTCTTATCCTGAGCTGCAATACAGAATATGTTTAATAAAGGCAGAAGGATGAATATTTTTTTAATATTATACTTTATTCCGGGCACAGGAATAATATTGAATATATATTTCTTTAGTCCCATTTCAATTATTTAATATTTTAACTTTTACGTTTTATTCTTCTGATAATACCAAGAGGAATATTAATCGCTGGTACTTTGTCAATATAATTTGTGTATTCCTCTCCGAATTTGTCAACCAGAAATTTATCTTCTCTCTTAGTCCCTAAATATATCAGGACTATTCCCGGTATACCCATTACCACAAACAACCAGTGAGGATATATCAGGGGTGTTACAATGAATATAGAATATATTCCAACAGCATACTGTACATGTGTTCTTTTTTCATAGATTTTCAAGTGTTGTGCCAAGCAGTTTCAAGGTTATATCATTTAGCTTTTCGGTTGTACCAGTGATATGGATAGTTGTCTGTATATGATTATATTCTTCGCCAGGATTGAGTGAGAGGGCTGGTGATGAGGTTTCAAGCTCGTAAAATGGGCCCATAATGGAACCGTCTTCCAGTGGTCCGTCATTATATGAATTAAGGGCATCACCCTTAAAGGGCTCTTCCTGTAATTCCCATGCTGAATTAACAAATTCTGTTTCTCCGCCGGGAATATCACATAACAGGATAGTAAGAGCATTATTGTCCTGATCATAACTTGCCATAATATTTTTTGATCTAAGTGGTGGTATCCCTATTTTGCCCCTGTTAAGGCCATCAGCTTTAAAGAAGATGATATTCTCTTTTACCTGCAGTCTGTCATCAGGAATGGTTCCGAAATAATTATCATTTACAACAGGTCCCAGGTCTTTTTCATCACCTTCTTTAACCGGTATGATTACGACTGCCGAGGGTGACACATTGAACATTCCCAGCATCCAGATCGATATTAATCCCTTATCCTTTGACCACCTGGTCTTACCGGTGTTCTTCAGAATATTTTCCGATCTGTAAGCTACGGCATTAACTTTACCTGTCTCAATGCCAAGAACTGACTCTATTTCTGCATTATCCAGCAGTTCAATTTTCCTTCTGATATGAAAATTAAACTCATACCCGGAATAGTTTAACAGCTTACCTTTTTTCATGAAAGCTGCTTCATCGTCTGTATTTTTCTCAAGAATGAATTCCTGGGTATCCATTAGTGCAGGTGTCCGCCAGTATTCATATTCAAAAGGATCGCCCTTTTTGAAAAAGAGAGCATATTGACCACCTTCAGGCCCGAGCCAGAGTCTTTCCTCTCCACCGTAAGGATTTATATGTTCCATGGTATCACCTGAAGAGATCAATTCCCTGTTTATCCATCCAAAGCTGAATCCTTCCTCTCCTTCACAGGTACTGGTCATCACCCTGCCCTGCCAGGCCGGAGCTATTAAAACAGCACTCCTGTCTCCTTTAAGTTCAACAATATCAGTATATTTATCCAGGAAATCCCTGGCCTCGCCATAGATGTTTCTGGTGTTTTTCATGCTTTCCTGTTTATTGGTATTATTACCTGTACAGCCCATGTATATAATTATAGTGAAAACTAACAGGCTGTATACTGTTTGATTCATGACTGATAATATATATGATTAATTAGTATTTCCTTTTTTCGAACGTTTCTTTATCCCTGTCTTCAACACGACGGGCAATAATAAGAAGTAACCTTACCAGAAAATATATCCCGAATGCCAGTGCGGCCATTATTATGAATCCCCAAAAGTATTTCATTTACCAGGCTTATTTAACTTTTACTGCTGTCCCATATACAAGGATTTCCGAGCATCCCTGCATTATCATGGAGGTATGCATCCTTACATTAATTACTGCATCTGCACCAAGTTTTTCAGCATCCTGTATCATTCTCTGGAGGGCCTGCTCCCTTGCCTGGGCCTGCAACTCGGTATATTCATGGATCTCTCCTCCTGCCAGGTTTTTCAATCCGGCAAAAATGTCTTTTCCAAGATGTCTGGCCCTGACTGTGCTGCCTCGTGAGATGCCCAATACTTCAATAATTTCTTTTCCGGGTATTGTTTCTGTTGTTGTTGAAATCATAATAATAGTTTTTAGTTTTAAAAATAAGAAATAAATATATGTTCGGCTAAGGCTGGTAACAGAATCCGGAACCCAATGACCCAGACTGCCCGCCGTATTCTCTGACGAAGGCGGGGACCCGGAATCTATATCCGTAACTAATTAACGATAATCTCATCGCAGAAGAGCCATGCTTTGCCCCCGGGTTCTTTATGCCAGGCAGGGTTTTTTTTAATATTGGCTGCAAATATTCTAAGATACCTTACATTCTTTTCAAGGTTTATTACTGCCTTTTGAATATTAATAGTTTTTTCATGGCCAAAAGGACCATTCAATCTGACAGGCTTACTGAAATTTTTTCCATCGGTTGAATAATTTATTACTACATATGCAGGGCCAAATATCCAATTGTCGGGATTGTTAAGAAATCTTATCTCAACAGAATTAATTATTCTGGTTTTTCCCAGGTCAATCTCAGCATCCAAATCATCATATTCAAAGCCGAGCCAGCACCCATCATTAAAAGACCTTGAACCAGCAATATTATCAAGCAGGCCTGAAGCACCACCATCATAATATTTAAATGATGGATCTTTTTGTAGACTTATTCTGGCTCCATGAGCTTTATTATCCAGTTCGATATTAACAGGGATATCATCCTTACTTGCATGATTCCACTTGAGGTATTCGTCTGTCATCTCTTTCACCTTATCGGGATATTTTAATAAAAGGTTTTTTGATTCAGTTGAATCTGTTTGCAAGTTCGACAGGAACATACGGTCGTTTATTTTATCCAGGGGTATTTTACCGGAAGGATCAACAGGAAGGCCTATCAGCTTCCATTCATTTTTCATAACGGCCCACTGGCTACCTAATTTCCAGTAAAGGGTTCTTTTCTCAATATCTTTATTATTAACTACCAGATCACTGATATCTTTACCTTCAATGTTTTCAGGTATATCATTGATATTACAAAAAGATGCAATGGTTGGAAGAAGGTCTATACTATGACATGATTGATTTCTAACCTTTCCTTCGGGTATTTTCCCGGGCCAGCTTATTATGGCTGGCACCCTTATACCACCTTCAAAAAGTGATGTTTTACCTCCCCTGAAGGGGCCTGCACTGCCACCACCTCCAAAGGTGCGTGTTTCATACGAATGTCCATGATCTGATAAAAAAATAATCAGTGTATTATTCCTTATCCCCAGGTTGTCGAGCAGTTTAGTAAGCTTGCCTATATACTCGTCAGCAGTTGACAGGAATGCAGCATAATCGCGCCTGGGCATTTCAAGGTCTTTATAATGCTCCCTCCATTTCTCGGTTGGCTGTAATGGATAATGAGGGATATTAATAGCATAATAAAGAAAGAAAGGCTGGTTTTTGTTATCAGTAATAAACTCTTCAGCTTTTTCATACATTAGGGCCGGGAAAAATTCCCCTTCCCTGAATGTTTCTTTACCGTTTTCCCACAGGTCGTGCCTGTTGGGACCGTTCCAGTAGAAAAAATGAGAATAATTATCAATACAACCTCCCATATGACCAAAACTGTAATCAAAACCCTGTGCGAGGGGCATTGTCTCTTCTGTATACCCCAGGTGCCATTTACCTATATGAGCAGTTTTATAGCCTTCTTTCTTAAGTATCTCAGCTATTGTAATTCGTGAACCGGGCATCCCCGGGTTTCCAGGCCTTGAAGATACATTACCGGGTACACCTGCCGAATAAGGGCTTGTACCGGTAAGTATACATGCCCTTGAAGGGGAACATATTGCTGAGCCTGAATAAAAACGTGTAAATCGGATACCTTCTGAGGCAAGCCTGTCCAGGTTAGGTGTTGCCAGGTCAGTGGCTCCATATGTGTTTATATCCACCGATCCCTGGTCATCGGTGAGAATAATAATTACATTGGGTTTATCATTATCCGCCCTGTCTGAAGAGCAGGAAGAGAGAATGAGGGGGAGGCTAAGACAAAGGCAAAGGCTGAGACTAAGACTCCACCTACGCTGGCGCAAGTCTCCAGACTCGTGCCATGCTACGGAGGACAGAGTAAGGTTGAGGATTAAGGATTTTATGTTTCTCATTTTAACAAATCGTTTTAATATGCTAAGATACATTAATATGGAATACTGAAATACTGGATTACTGGATATTTAGTTCTCATATTGCCCTGAGCTCAGCCTACACTAAAGCTTCGGCTGACAAAGCCTGTGCTTTGTTCAATGAGCTCTCATGCCAGCCCCCAGCCCCCAGCCCCCAGCCCACAAGCTGTTAATAAACATTTTTATAATAACAGGAATAGTATAACTTTAAGGAAACTCAAAAGCAAAAAAAAATGAAAAATACCCGGAGAGAGTTTATTAAAATTGGCGGATTGTCAATAGCGGCCACAGGACTTGTTGCTCCATTTATGAAATCATGTGTATCAGAGAATAATGGGAATGCAAAGCATAACCTGAAGAACGAAGTTGAAGGAGTAGAGCCTGTAAATGAACAGGATTATGCCAGGAGACTGGACCGGCTGGTTGATTCAATGGTTAAGGAAAATATTGAAGCATTGTTTATAGAGGGAAGCACAAACCTTAGATATTTTTTCAATATTTCATGGTGGTTGAGTGAGAGAACCTTCGGGCCTGTGATAAATACAAAGAAAGAACCGGTATGGATATGTCCCGATTTTGAGTTGGAGAGGGCTAAAGAACAGATACCTGAAGGACATGAGATAAGAACATGGGCAGAGCATGAATCTCCTTTTGAACTGATGGCTGATATAATAAGAGACCTTAATATTGACAGGGAGAAGATAGCCACTGGACCTTCTGTGAGAAGCTTTATCTCTGAAGCATTCCAGAGAAGCTTAAATACGGATCTCATGGATGGCAGTATGGCAGTTAATATGGTCAGGGCTGTAAAGACAAAGAAAGAGCTTGAATATATGGACCTGGCAAACAGGATAACAAAAAAAGCCTATAGATACGGATTCAGCAAACTTGAGGAGGGGATGTCCAGGCAGGAGCTCTCCAATCATATAAGGTTTGCACATTCTGAAATGGGGACCAGCGGTAGCGGAGGACCATATTTTGGGTTTACATCGGCCTTCCCGCATGGGACCAGGCAGGTTAGAGATCTTCATGACGGTGATATTATACTTGTTGACGGCGGATGCTCTGTTGAAGGTTTCAGGAGTGATGTTACACGTACTATAGTATATGGAAAACCAACGGACCGCCAGAAGGAAGTATTCAATACTGTACTGAAAGCACAGCAGGAGGCCCATAAAGCTATCAGGCCAGGTGTTGCATGTGGCGAGATAGACCGCGTAGCCAGAAAAATAATCGAGGATGCAGGTTTTGGCCCGGGATATAAATATTTTGCTCACAGGCTGGGACATGGCATAGGAATGGATGGACATGAATATCCATACCTGGTAAAAGATAACGCGTTATTAATGCAACCGGGTATGACCTTCAGCAACGAACCGGGTATTTATATATACGGTGAGTTTGGAGTGAGAATAGAAGACTGTTTTGTTGTCACTGAAGATGGTGCTGAAATGCTTGGTGGTATGATCACACAGGATATTGAGCATCCTTTTGGTGATGAAACCTGAGTGAATCAGTCAGGGCTGTTAAACATTTGAAACATTATTTCATCCTTAAACCCTTTGCCATCCCTTATCCATTCTTTTTTCCGGCCTATTTCAATGAAGCCGATCTTTTTGAACAGCAGGATAGAAGGCTTATTATCTGCGGTAATATTGCAGTATAATTGATGCATCTTAAGGTGGTTGAAACAATAATCTGCCAGGCATCTTATTGACATCTCTGCATATCCCTTTCTTCTCTCTTCAGTGTCAGCAATTAAAACACCTACCCCGGCACGCAGATGAAAAGGATCAAAATCAAACAGGTCAATAGTCCCGATAGTCTTTTCCAATTGTATTATTTCAATCATAAACCGTAATTGCCCTGTCTCAAAGATGCTTTT
>DOZA01000304.1 GCA_003518245.1 Bacteroidales bacterium
TGCCGGATAATACCATCCTTGGGATTGTCAATGAGGAAGATTTTTACAAGGTACGTATATATATTTTCGGGGAGAGGGCAGAAGTCAACAGGGCTATTGACATCCTTTATAATTATGAGATTATTGATTACCAGCTGATACCCGTCAGGGAAAATCAGCAACAAATTATTTTTGATGAATATAAGTCCGGTGGAAGTGAAGGCGAGAGAAGGGCAGGTAGAACCCGTATATCGGTAGATTACCAGGCTTCACCAGTGGATACAACAGGGGAAAGGCAAGTGTCATTGGTCAGGGAGATCATCGACAGGATATTTTATGCACTGCAAGGCGATTTGACAAAGGTGCCATTCCAGAGGGAGGATGACTACCTCTTCCCCGGATTCAGGCCTATGGTGAGCGGTGATACAATTCCCGGGAGTGAGGGTATTTTTGATGTGTACAATCCCTGGCTTAGGAGATTTGACTACTTTGGCAAATCTCTCACCCTTGTGGCAACTCTTATAATAGTCATTGTTGTGTCGGTGAGCACCATGATTGTTCTTCTGGTAATCATATTGCTTAACAGGATAAGGATGGAAAGGAGGGCAAGGCTGAACCAGTACCTTCTTGAGAACTACCAGAAATTAATTATTAATTATCTCTATGGTGAGGCTGATCCGGAAATGTTTAAATCAATTGCCTCAGACAGGTACAGGAGGCAGGTTCTCATTAACCAGATGCAGGATGTGGCTGTTAACCTCAAGGGTGGCTCATGGGAGAAGCTCAGGGCTCTATACCTTGATCTGGGGCTGGATCATGATTCGGTACGAAAGGCCTATGCAAGAAGATGGCATATAAAAGTGAAGGGCTTCAGGGAACTGGCCTTTATGAATATCAAGGATGCCAATGAGGAAATATTAAAATGCCTCAACTCTCATAATGAGATCCTGAGGATGGAGGCCCAGATTGCACTTGTAAGGCTAAGTGATGATAATCCTTTCGAATTTCTGTATCACCTCAAGAGAACTTTCTCATTATGGGAACAGATCTCCCTTCATGAACTTATTGTACAGCATAATATTAAAGTTCCTCTCTTCAGCCAGTGGATCGATTCGCCTAATGATACTATTGTAATGTTTGCTCTCAGGATGATAAGGGAGTTTAAGCAGACTGAAACTGAAGATGCAGTTAAGAGGGCACTGGCTCATCCTAATGAGGAGGTTAGGGAGCTGGCTATCCAGGTTGCAGGTGACCTGAAGATGAAAAAAACCCTTCCGATATTAAAGCGCATGTATAAAAATGAGGAGTACGGCAATTCACTGGAAATTTTAAAGTCAATGGGCAAAATGCCTGATGAGAGCTACCTTGGATTTCTCAAGCTGGTGCTTGATAAGGAAGATGACGTACAGTTGCAGATAGAGGCAACCAAGGCGATAGAAAATATGGGAGAACCCGGTATCAAAGAACTGGTCAAACTGATGAAATCAGAATATAAGAACTATAACATCATTATCAGGCATGTGCTTGATCGTAGGATTTACTAAGGAAAATTGATGGATGCTTTCTTTACAAATATTATTTTTATTATAACCCTGTGCATCATAGGGTCATACCTCCTTCTGGGTATTTTTTCCGCTCTGAGATTGAGGAAGTACCTGCGAAAAAACAGTTATGTTAATTATAACTCATTGGTTAGCAGTCCGCTAAGCCCAAGGGTGTCGGTTATAGCGCCGGCCTACAATGAGAGCCGCACCATTATTGACAATGTACGAACCCTGCTTTCTCTTTACTATAATAACTTTGAGGTTATTGTCGTAAATGACGGATCCACAGATGACACCTTTGAAAAGATAAAGGCAGCATACAAGCTGGTAAAGGTTAATTATTACTTCGATTACCGCATATCATGTGAAAGGATCAGGGGTGTTTACAGGTCTGAAGATCCGTCCTTTAACAGGCTGACAGTAATTGATAAGAAGAATGGAGGCAAAGCTGATTCACTCAACGCCGGTGTGAACATTTCAAGGAGCCCCCTGGTGGTTACCATTGATGCAGATTCAATCATAGAGCCCGATTCACTGCTCAAGCTTATCAAGCCCTTCCTCGAGATAAAGGACAGGAAGGTCATAGGTACGGGAGGAGTAATCAGGATAGTTAATTCCTGCGACGTGGAAAAGGGATTTATCAGGAAGATAAATATACCTGAGAAGATACTGCCGCGTCTTCAGGTGCTTGAATATACGAGGGCCTTCCTGCTGGGCAGGATGGCCTGGAGTTATCTTGACGGGCTTATGCTTATCTCCGGTGCTATGGGTATGTTTGACAGGGAGACGCTGGTAGGGGCCGGTGGCTACAGTTTAAAGACCGTTGGAGAGGATATGGAACTGGTGCTGAGAATGAGGCGCTACATGGCTGAGAGGGACATAGACTATGAGGTTACATATATACCCGATCCCCTTTGCTGGACGGAGGTACCTTCCAATATCAAGTCAATGAGGCGCCAGCGTACAAGGTGGACCAGAGGATTGGTAGAATCACTTGTAACTCACAGGAAGATGCTTTGGAGGAGTAAATATGGAAGGCTTGGACTGCTTGGTTATCCCTACTGGATGTTTTTTGAATGGTTGTCACCCCTGATAGCCTTTGGCGGGATAACCTATACTGTAATACTGGCTATACTGGGAATGCTTAACTGGCCCTTCTTCCTTCTTTTATTCCTCTTTATTTATTCCTTTGCCATAAGCCTCTCCACGTGGTCTGTCCTGTTTGAGGAGATTACCTTCCATAAGTATGAGAGGAAGCGTGATGTGATACGACTACTTCTTGTAGCTTTCTTTGAACCCTTCTTTTACCCTGCCCATGCCACCTTTGCTGTAATTGGCAATATCCAGTACCTGAGAGGTAAAAAAGGCTGGGGTCGTGGCGAAGCAGACAGGCGTGGTTTCAAGATGGCAAACAATAAGCGCAGGCGCTTCAATAATAATAATCAGGTATAGGGTCCAATCCGGATCTTACTATATCCAGAGAAGCTTTTTCCCTTTCTACCGTGGGCGGTACCACAAGCCACCCGGGCCATGAAAACCTTGTCAGTGTATTGTAAATCTCACCATTGATAATAACACTCAGGGCTATACCATCGCTTTTACTTTCTTCAATTGTCCAGTGATAGCCTCCATCCCATGATGAGGCCCCGTCAATAACTGACATTCTCGTCGGATCGAAGAAATTGATCAGGGTCCATGGCAGTTCGATGGTTATGGTATTTTCATACCAGCTCATACCCTCACCGAAAGCGGGGTCAGGGGCAGGGCCATAACCGGTGAATATGTATCCTGGTACTGTTTCAGACATGGTGTAACCGTTATTTATCCATTCCACTCTCTGCCATCCTGCACCGTCGCTTACCACTGACCTGAACTTCTGTACCTCAGGGTCGGTGAAATTAAAACGGGGCGTTAAGCCCTTCATATTGTAGGCTTCAGTTACATATAATGTTGAGGTATCTCTTCCCCTGGTTCCTCTGACCAGGAATTCGGCCCTGTTGGCTATGCTATAATTACCGGGCAGTAATGATTCACCAAGATCTGATCGGTAGGTGTCGATGGCAACCATAATTGAATCACCCCCGCTGATAGCTTCTTCTGTTTCAATGGTAAGCCTCAGTACCTGGTTATTACCGCCTGCTCTGGCATAAACAGGATTGCTGCCTCCGTTATCCAGGCTGTATTGATATAAGGGAAAATCATTTTCCTGGTCATAGCTTATTAGTCCGAAACACTGTTCAGGCGAAGCCATGTTATGCCATAATTGTCTTGTGTAGATAAAATCATCCCCCGACTGGAATCCGGCGGCCTCAAGATACTGGACAATCCATGTCCGTTTGAACCACTCATCCATCCATGCGAACATAAAACCTCCTCCGCATCCGGCATTCAGGATGTTTCTCATCAGCCTGATATTCATCTCACCCTGTTGTGTTTCGGTATTATCACCGTGGTTCATGCCGCTGAATGAATTATGTGCATTGCCTTTAGATGACGGTACACCAAACTCGGCTATTATAAGAGGTATGTCACCATAGTGATTACGCAGGTCTATTATGTATCCATAATAACTGTTTGGCCCCACATCGTCGCTGTAAGCCCGGTATTCAGGTTCTTCGCTTATAAAATCAGGATAGTACGGATAGGCATGATAGCTGGCAAAGAGCAGTTTCTCATCGCCCTCTTCGCTGATAAGGGTCAGGTCAATTGATTGAACATCTTCATCCGTATATATCTCTGTGGGATGGTCAAGGGGATCGAGAGTTGGCCAGCTGGATACACTTACCGGTCTGCCGGTGGCATAGTTAGTCTGCTCATAGTGTACTGTTTCATCCAGCATCTCCGTGAAGAAGACTTCCGATGGATCAGCTCCGGAAACAGAAAAGCGGTAGCCGCTGTAATCATTGAAACCGTTGTTTTTGGTGTTCGTTGAGTCTATTTCCTGGGGTGCAACCTCCCTCCCTATGATATAGCCTGCCAGCCATGGTGAAATATCGGTAAGGTATTCACCATAGGCCTGGCCCGGCCTGAAAGGCAGGTCCTTATTACCATGCATGCAATCTATAACCTCATGGATGGATTCCCTGAATTGCTGCTTTCTCCTGAAGAGGTCATATTCCTCCGGTGAGAAACTCTCCACAATCTCGTTCAGCCAGATCCCCTGAAAGAGATAAAGGGGATCGGAGGGATTCATGGCATTATATTCAGCCAGCTTCTCATAGAAAACAGGTGGATGGAGGGTATATACCCTGATGGCATTGAATCCGGTTTCAGCCATCATTCTTATCCAGCGTTCATATGTTTCACCGGGTATGGCATAGGCAATCTCCCCGGGGAAATAACCCGGAGGTGATGAGCCGAGGTTTATCCCTTTGATAATCACAGGGAGGTAGCCAGGGTCATCCCTTTTGCCTATGTAGTCTCCGCTTATTGCATAGGGCATGTTATCGTGAGGCATCAGGGTGAAATCGATAAGTGTGTCCGCACTGAAAGTGATTCCTGTATGCCGCAGGGTATGATAACCTTCAGCACTCACTGTTGTAAGTGCCTCGAGGACACCTGTTACCGTGTTAGTTATTTCTTCTCCGGGTACCATGAAAGGTCCGAGGTAGGCCTGGCCCCCTCCAAAACTATTACTGCCGGTAATAATTATACGGCCTGACAGCGTTTTGCCACCGAAGGTAAGGGCATAGATATAGAGCCCCGCTCCCGTCCTTGAGCTGGTTGTAGCCGACCCGTCCCATACCACACGGTAGCTTCCGGCATCCACATTACTGAATTCTCTTTCATAGACCTTCGAGCCGGTGACGGTGTATACTGAAAAGAACAGGTCTCCGGTCCACGGAAGGGAAACAGGAATTCTGACAACACCATCTGACGGATTGGGAAAGGGCGGCCAACTCATGAATCCAGCTTCCACACCCTCAAAAGTCCCGCTGATAGTTACAGAATAGTAACCCTCATTGTCAGAGCGCGCTGCAAAATGAGTGGATAAGATTTTATAATCTATGAGTGCATTCTCAATAGCTGCTCCTCCGGAATTGGTTACCCTGCCTGTGATAGTTATATCTTCGCCGCGTGAGGGTTGAATTATCAGAAGAATAAGTATGCAGCATGAAATAAGATGGCGGGTGCTAATTATATTTATAATGTCTTTCAACGCGTATACACACTGGTATTGTTTCAAAGATAGCATAATATGATACTCTTTCAAATATACAAAATGCAGAATAGTGCTTAAGTTATGAACAGCTATGACCCTGCCTTCCTTCTTTGAATATTGAGTCGTAATTGGTATATTCGGGGCAAACTCTTATAGATGGTTCTTAACTATATCTGGATTGCTTTTTTTCTCCTTGCTTTCATATTTGCCCTGGGTCAGTTAATCTTTACTGGTAATACACAGGTATTCTCTGAAATGGTTAACGAAACATTTGCCAGTGCGAAAACCGGTTTTGAAATCTCACTGGGACTGACAGGTGTCCTGACATTATGGATGGGACTGATGAAAATAGGAGAAAAGGGAGGACTGGTAAAGATTTTATCGAAGGCAATAGGTCCTTTCTTTACCCGCATTTTTCCTGATCTTCCAAGGGGTCACCCTGCTTATGGTTCTATAATTATGAACCTGGCAGCCAATATGCTTGGACTGGATAATGCAGCTACGCCCATGGGGCTGAAGGCTATGGGAGAAATGCAGGAAGTAAATAGTAAAAAGGACACAGCTTCCAATGCACAGATAATGTTTCTTGTATTAAATACTTCAGGATTAACAATTATACCTGTAAGTATAATGGTTTTCAGAGCTCAGCTGGGAGCATCCAACCCT
>DOZA01000004.1 GCA_003518245.1 Bacteroidales bacterium
TTCAATAATGACACAAATCCTGAAAGATATAATGAGGAAGCGGCAAAGCTGGCATGGGAAAGAACGGTAAAGTTTTTCAAAGAAAAACTCATGTGATTTAAGATTGCCTCCAGACCTTTTCAACCTTATCTGCAAACGAGCGTATATGGTTGAATATCATCTTGTATCCGGGGCATAGATAATTAAGTCCGGGCTTCCCGTCAGGAGTTGAAATGAACCTGTTCCTGGGACATCCCCCGTTACACATATCCCTGACCTCGCATTCAAGGCAGTACGAGGGCAGGGTTTTGAGCTTATTCTCTCCGAATTCTGTTTGTTCCGGGCTATCTAACATCTCTGCAAGGCTAATGTCTTGTATGTTGCCAAGCAGATGATTGCTATCCACGAAGTGATCACATGAATAAAGGTCACCATTCACCTCCAGTATGGGTACACCTCCACAGGTCTCCTTGAAAATGCATAATGTATGATCCTGGTTGAAAGCCGTTCGAAGGGCTTCTTCAAAAATCTGTATTTTAATTCTTCCTATATCCTGTGACTTCCATTGATCAAAAATAGTACAGAGAAAAGCGCCATAATCCCCGGCAGGAACAGTAAAGCCAGCCAGTCCGCAACCTGGTAATCTTTCTACTACGGGAATAAAGGTTATGAATTCAACACCCAGAGCCCGGAAAAATTCATAAACCTGAACGGGATACATTACATTTTCAGCATTTACGGTGCAAAGGATCTCTGTGCTGATCCCATACTCCCTGAGGAGCATGTATGACTTCTTTACCCTGCTGAAAGTTGGTTTGCCGTTTAAAGTTCTCCGGTAAATATCATGCAGATACGATAGACCATCCATACTGAGACCAATTATAAAATTGTTATCCGAAAAGAAACGGCACCATTCATCGTTAATCAACATACCATTGGTCTGTATACCGTTTATTAGCCTCTTATTCTCTGGCAAGTGCTTCTTCTGCATTTCTGTTATCTTTCTGAAATAACCTAATCCGGCCAGCAATGGCTCCCCTCCATGCCATGAAAAATTAACAGCCCCGGTAGAGGTGCATTCGATATGCTGCTTTATATATTCTTCAAGTATATGCTCAGACATTCTAAACGCTTTCTTCCCCGGATAAAGATTCTGCTTATCAAGGTAATAGCAATAAGTACATGCCATGTTGCATCTTGCCCCCACCGGTTTGATCAATACCTGGAATTCCCTGTTCGTCTCAACCATATATCTAAGATAGATAATATACATGAACAATACACCTTAATCATGGCCAAAGGAGAAATATCAGCTCCGGAATACCTGTATAACATACTGTTTGGATAATGTATTTACACAGAAATTTTATATTTTGGTAAAAATCCTGATGCAAGATGAGAAAATATCTGATCATACATAGCTTATCCCTTACCCTTGCAATAATGTTACAGCCATTAAATGCACAGGATATACCTGAAAGTAAAGACAGCCTGAGATCAAATGCGGTAAGAGTATTTATTGATTGTCGTCGTTGTGATATGGATTATATCAGGAAAGAGATCCCATATATAAATTATGTAAGGGACGTTAAAGAAGCACAGGTGTATATACTTCAGACACAGCTATCTACAGGAAGCGGAGGACGTGAGTATACGTTTACCTACATCGGACAGGAAGAATACGAAGGGATGAATGACACACTTGTTTATCATAGTACGCCTGATGATACAAGAAACGAAACAAGGAGAGGAACAACAAAAATATTAAGCATGGGTCTGATGAGATATGTTGCACGTACTCCTCTTTTTGAAGAAGTAGAGATAAACCACCTTGGTACATCTGAGCTGAATGAAGTTATAGATAAATGGGATTACTGGGTCTTTGAGCTTGAACTTGACCCGGAGTTTGAACTTGAGGAATCATTGAAATCAATAAACCTGGAAAATTCTATAAATGTTTCCAGAATAACTGATGCAATGAAATACGAACTTAATGCCGACATGAATTTCAGTAAAACTAAGTATGACTACGATGATACTACTTATGTGCGGGACCGTAATTCATGGAGAATTGATAACTTGCTTGTATTCAGCCTCTCTCAACATTGGTCGGCAGGATTTAGAACAGACCTTACATCTTCAACCTACCGGAACTTGAAATCAAGCTTTGATTTAGTACCATCAGTTGAATACAATATATTCCCATACTCGGAATCAACACGGAAACAATTGAGAATGCTTTATGGTATAGGCTATTCCTATAATAACTATATTGATACTACAATCTATAATAAAACTCAGGAACACCTTCTTGAACAAACCCTAGATATAGCATACCGGATACAACAAAAATGGGGATCAATTAATATATCACTTGAAGCATCATCTTTCCTGCACGACTTTTCAAAAAACATGATCGAGCTGGATGGATATGTAAGCATTCGAATAGTAAAAGGCCTTTCTTTCAACCTAAGAGGCAGTGTTGCAAAAATTAATAACCAGATCACAATTCCAAAAGGCGACCTTGATGAAGCAGATATACTGCTTGAATTACAGGAGCTTCAGACGGCCTATAGCATCGATGGCGGATTTGGACTTACTTATACCTTCGGTTCCATTTATAATAATGTAGTAAACCCACGCTTCGGCAGCGGCCGTTATAGATGATAATTATTTCATCCCCATTCTAATTCTCATGGATTAATGGAATATTGGATTGCTGTCTATATTCCTTAATTATTTATTTCCATCATTCCATAATTGAGTTCACTACGAAAGGTCAAGAATATATTATTCGACTCCTCTGGAGACGTTTTACTTGGTTTATAACCTGTCTACAATTACGCGGGAATATTGTCTGCCTGTTAATAAATTGTTTAACAGATAAATACAAAATAATTACGGGTCTTACGTGACGCCGCAGGCGTCATATATTTGTAGAGAGATAAGCATCCCAAACAATATCTCCCGAGCTGTGCGAGTCCCGAGTGCTCCGGGACGAGTGCAGCGAGGGAGTTAATTCCCCTTTTCTGAGTGGGCTCATTATTCCAGTTTTCAATCAATAAAGTATTCCATCCATAAAAAACTTGTACAAATAAAATATATGTTATATATTTAACCAATTGGTTAAACTATTTAATTTATCCATTTAATTAAACCAAAAGGTTAAACAATGACAGCAACGGATAAGCATACCGAATCTAAAATATTCGAAGCGGCCACGGAGATTTTTGAGGAGAAGGGGCTGGCGGCTGCGCGAATGCAGGATATAGCCGACAGGGCCAGCATAAACAAGGCCTTGTTACACTATTACTTCCGTACCAAAGAAAAGCTTTTTATGGCTGTCTTTGACAAGCTGGCAGAAAAAATGTTCAGGAAATTTGCCAGCATATTTGAAGAAGATATGCCCTTTGAGGAAAAGATAAGGTACTTCTTTTATGAACATATGAGTTTCCTTGAAAAGAATCCTAAACTACCAATGTTTATACTAACAGAAGTAAACAGGAGCCCTGAACTCCTGGATAAATTCCTGAGTATGGTTAATATCAGTAATATTAAGAGTAAAATATCTGCAGATATATCAGGTAGTTTACCCGAAGAGGCTATCCCCCATCTTATGGTAAGTATTATTTCTCTTTCTGTTTTTCCAATAGTTGCAAAACCAATATTACAAGGAATACTTTCCCAGGCCGGAATTGAATACAGGCAGTTCATAAAAGAAAGAAAACAGGTGGCTCCTGATTTCATTATTAATGCCATCAGGCAATACAATGTTCAAACAAATAATAAACCACAGAAATGAAAAAGAGTATTCTGATTCTCATCATAATATTTAGCTGTAACAGAATAACATCAGCCCAGCAAATGATAACCCTGCCTGCATGCTACGAGAATGCTACGCTTAAACATCCGCAGGCAGGGGATAAAAATATGTATCAAAACCTCTGGCAGCTCAAGCAGGACAATATTTCTTCCCAATGGTATCCTGATATTGAGGCAGGGGCCAATGCACTGTATAATTCAAATGTTGCAGACCTGGGTGAATCATTTGAGTCGGCACCCATTCCTGGCTTGGCTGATAATTTACCATCTATGCCGCATGACCAGTATAAATTAACTGTTGATATTAACCAGGTAATTTATGACGGTGGTGTAATAAAAAATAGTCTTCGCCTTGAGGATGTTGGCCTTGAAGTCAATAAGCAGGAGGTTGAGGTTGAGCTTTACAGGATCAGGGAGCAGGTGAATAATTACTATTTTACATTCTTACTCCTGCACAAACAGAGAGACCAGCTTAATATTTTCCTGCAGACCATTATAGAACAGGTCCTAAATCTGGAATCAGGTATACGTAATGGTGTGGTACTCCCATCCGACAGGGAAGTATTAAGAGCAGAAAAGATAAAGCTTGAACAACAGGTAGCTGAGATTGAAATAAAGATCAACTCTACTGCTGCTGTCCTGTCTGATCTCACGGGCATGGATATAGCCTATGATACAGAGGCCGTTGTTCCTGACCCGGTCATTGATTACGATGCTATACTGTCACGCCCCGAATTAAATGTCCTTGATCTCAAAAAGCAACAGCTGGAAGCGGGGAGATCAATGATTAAAAGTGAAAGGATGCCAAAGGCCTTTGCATTTGCTACCCTGGGTTACGGCAAACCGGCTGGCAATGATTTCTTTTCTGATTCCTTTGGACCATATTATATTGTTGGTGCCGGAATAAAATGGAAAATTACCGACTGGAAAAAAAGTCAAAGACAACAACAGATTATTGATATTAACAAATCAATAATAAGTTCCCAAAAGAGCAATATGGAAGAAAGGTTCAAACGTGCACTGGGAATGAAGTATGCTGAGATAAGAAGCCTGGAATCAGCACTGGAAAGTGATGAAGAACTTATTTCAACATTAATGGCAGTACATAAAACTGCACTTTCAAGGTATAATAACGGTACTATAACAGTCTCTGAATACCTTACAGCATGGGACAAGGAGAAGCAGGCTGTTATCAACCGTGAAATACATGCCATGAGGCTGGCAAAAGCCCGGGTCGAATATCTTAATATCTCAGGAAAAGAAATTAAATAATCATAACCATCATTACAATGAGAAGATTAGTATACATTATAACCGTGGTAGTCCTGTTTAGCTCATGCAGGTCAAATAATACTGAACCCGATGCCTGGGGGAATTTTGAGTCTGATGAGATCCTGGTCTCTTCTGAGACATCCGGTAAAATACTCACTATGTCGGTGGAACAGGGCGATATTATTGAAAAGGATCAATTGATAGCTCTAACAGATACTGCCCTTATTGAATTGCAGATGGATGAACTTGGAGCAAGCAGGCAAAGTGTAGTTACAAAACTAAAATCAATTGAAGCCAAGAATAACATTATTGAACAGCAGATATCTAATCTGAGGGTAAATATTGAAAGAGTGGGGAATATGTTAAAAGATAAGGCTGCCACTCAAAAGCAGATGGATGACCTGACAGGGCAACTCAAGGTACTTGAAAAACAAAAGGAGGCAAACAATACACAAAAATCAACTGTAAGGAGTGAGTTGAATGTTATTGATTCCAGAGAAGCACTGCTGCAGGAGCAACTTAAAAGGTGTTATATCAGGAGCCCGTCAGGAGGAACCGTACTTGAAAAATATGCTGAAGCAGGAGAGATAACATCAGCAGGCAAACCAATTGTAAAAATAGCCGACCTCAACATAATGGAACTTAAAGTATATATAAGCGGTTCTCAACTGGGGCAGGTAAAGATAGGTCAGCAATGCACTATCAGGGTTGACAGGGGTGTTAAAGAATATAATGAATTTCATGGCAGGGTAATCCATATTTCAGACAAGGCCGAATTCACACCAAAAATTATACAGACCAGGGAAGAGAGGGTACATATGGTTTATGCTGTTAAAATCCTGGTGGAGAATGATGGTACTCTTAAAAACGGCATGCCAGCAGAAGCATTCTTTGGTTTTACTGATTGAATAATAATATGATTATTTCAGATAATATAATAAAGAAATTTGGAAGCATTACAGCTTTAGCCGGTATCAGTCTTGAAATAAATAAATCAGAATTATTCGGTCTTATAGGTCCCGACGGTGCAGGTAAAACAACGTTTTTCAGGATCGTCACCACTCTGCTGCTCCCTGATTCGGGTAAGATGACCGTTATGGGGCTGGACACAAAAAACGATTATTTACAGTTACGAAGCAGAATAGGTTATATGCCTGGCCGGTTCAGCCTTTACCAGGATCTTTCGGTTGAAGAAAACCTTAACTTTTATGCCACTGTATTTGGTACAACGGTAAAAAAGAATTACCACCTGATAAAAGATATATATTCCCATATAGAGCCTTTCAAATCGAGGTTGGCGGGTAAATTATCCGGAGGAATGAAACAGAAACTCGGTCTGGCCTGTGTACTGGTTCATCAACCGCAGATTCTTATCCTGGATGAGCCGACCAACGGTGTGGATCCTGTATCTCGCCAGGAATTCTGGGATATTCTC
>DOZA01000183.1 GCA_003518245.1 Bacteroidales bacterium
TGATAAGGTAATCATTAAAATTGATAAAACGGAAGAATTGGGCTCGGTCAAACTTGGCCACCCCTGGTTCTTCGAGAGTGATGACACTAATAATACATGGAAAAAGAAGTGATTAGTGTTTGACTCACCCTGCTGGCGCGGATCTCCTTCTGTCGCTGGCGCGGATCTCCCTCTGTCGCTGGCGCGGATCTCCCTCTGTCGCTGGCGCGGATCTCCAGATCCGTGCCGCAGTATTTCACCGGGCACAAAGCAAAGAAAGCTTACTCTTCCTGTGAATTCTCCCTTCCTGCCAGCAGTATCCTTACCAACCCGGCACCAAGAATCACTATTATGACTGCTGATGAACCCAGGAGCTTCCATCCGGCAACAGGCTCTCCTTCTCCTATAAATGTAAAGGCAGCCAGTACAAGGAACAAAAGCATCAAGTACCATATTGCTGACAGCAGCCATTTCCACCATGTCATCCTGAGCTTGAAATGTCTGAACCACTCTATCATGCCTATTATTACAGGAACAGTAAGTAATCCTACCACAAAAGCTAATATTACAAGGTCGGTTATCATCTTATTTATCTCCTGCTTTAGGTTCAATAACATCAATATCAAGGTACTTCCTTACCTGCAACCAGTCGGGTGCTTCCCTGAAGTTGGCAAAATGCCCGTCCGGTGGTGGTAAAAATTCATGGGCCTCAGGTGCCTCGAAAAGCTTCTTCTGCATGGCTGTCAGCCCCCTCGTTGTCAGCCCCGTAGGGTCTGCCTTATCAATATTTCTGGTCAGTCTGTGCACCCAGTTATTCTTCCTGCTGTAAGGACAGGCTATCAGGCATAGCCTGCAACCCAGACCCCCCATGCTCTGCATCCAGAAATTATAACATGAAGTCCTGTTTATTTCCCAGTGCCGGTATCCCCTGGTATTCATGCCTTCATTATTCTTAGCAAAGCTTATTGATCCCGAGGGACATATCTCCGCACATATCTTACAGCGTTCACAGAATTCTTTTACTCCAAACTCAATAGGCTGGTCTATCTCCATTGGCAGGCTTGTGGTAACAAAGGCAGCCCTGAAATTTGAGCCTGTTTCAGGTGTGATAACTATTCCATGCCTGCCCTGTTCACCAAGACCAGCCTTTACCAGGTACGGAACAGCTATCAGGTCATACCCGTCCATGGGTGAATGTCTCCTGGCCGGATAGCCCAGTGATTTAATAAATGTCTCAAGCCTGCGGGCAGCAATAGATATACGTGAATAGGCATCAAAACTGGTGCCGCAGCTGGGGTTTGAATTTACCTGTTCCCACTGGTGCGGCACACCAAAGGCAATAACATATTTCCAGTGTTTCGGTACTTCATATGAGCCTCTCTCACTTGAACCCCGGAGACCATAATTATAACACCATTCAGGCTCAATAGTGGTTATCCCCACCATTGAGGCCCCAAAATGGTGTGTTACCTTTTTAATTAGCTCGGCTGCATGAGTCTTGCTCTTAAAGGGCACCGGTTTACCTATCCTTCGTCTGCGCCCTATCTTAAAATCTGACTCCTCAGGAGGCTCCGTAATCCTCTCCCCTGTTTCCCATGAGTCAGACCAGGCATTAATCAATGTATAATAGTCACCATATTTTGCCTCGTCCTCCCGTCTCTTAGGCATTATTTCCTCTATGCGGTATCTGTCAAGCTCATAATGGTCCGGATTATCCCGGTAATAAGTAAGCATAGGCTCAGAGAATGCTTCAGGGGGTGGAAAGTTCATCCTTTTATTATCCGGCTGTATGGCTCCAGTTGTTTCAGGAGATGTTTCTTTTTCAGGTAATGAAGGTTTGCTGCCAAGGCCATCCTTCCTCTCATCTCCAGCATTAACCGATCCAAGCATCCTCCTGTATTGCATCATATCCCTCATTATAAGACTCTGTCTGCCAAAAGGGGATTCCCACATTTCAGGGCGCCGCTGACTGCCAACCTTTTTTATTGGCATTTCCCGGGCAACAAGTCTTGCACGGTTAACAAACTGTGTATTATCACCAAGATGCTGCCAGCCGGTAAGAGAAGAAGGGTCTTTACCTGCTGCCAGCCCAGCACCGGCAACAGCACCTACCTGTAATCCGGCAGCAACAGCTCCTCCTATTTTGAGGAATTCACGCCGGCTTACTCCATTGTCTTTATTGGAGTTCTTTTGACTCATGATAATTTGTATTGATTATGCTTATAATTTATCTTTATTCCCTAATTAATAAATATAGTTCACTAATTTAAACATTACTGACCGGTAATTATCTTTCACCGGGGTGTTTTATAATAGATTATTGTTGAACCATTCAATATTAAACCATGAAAAGAATATGAGATTGCAGCTCAATATGTTGCATCACAGTTTGCTGCTGCCGGGCTTAAACCGGCCATTGAAGATCCGGAGGGACACATGAGCTATTTCCAGGGAGTTCCTTTTGCCAAAACAAGCTACAGCGATAATTTAAAATGGAAAATATTAAAAGAAGGAACTGAGATAATAAAAGATCAGGTTCAATCCCCTCAATATACTATGTTAAACCATCTTTCATCGAAACACTGATGGAGGGTAAACCTTCAAACCCAATGAAAGACCCGGCGAACATACTTGAGAATTATAAACCACAGGCTCTTGATAATGTATACCTCTATAGCAAGATTGATATATTAAAAGAAGAAATTATCCTGACAAAAAATGTTGTGGGTGTTGTTGAAGGGACAGACCCTGTGCTTCGTGATGAATACATCGTAGTCGGGGCTCATCTCGATCATGTCAAGCCGGTGAAAGGCAAGGTATGTAATGGGGCCGACGATAATGCAAGCGGTTCGTCGGGTGTTATAGAAATAGCTGAAGCCCTTGCCATGAACCCATGCAAACGGTCAGTTATCTTTATCACATACACAGCTGAAGAAATGGGTCTTTATGGTTCACGCTACTTTGTCGGCAGCAATGCCTTCCCCCTTGAACAGATCAAATTCAACCTTAACATGGATATGATAGGGCGCAGCGATCCCGATCATGAGCAAGACAGGGCTCATTATGTTGTTACCAATAAGAAATATGTTGATAAGCTTGAAGAATTTATCTCTGAGCTTAACGACGGAATAACCGACTTCCCCCTGATCTTTGATAATGATGAACACTCACCGGGGGGTAGCGATCATCAGAGCTATATTAGCCAGGGCATACCTGCCTTTTTCTTCTTTTCAGGTTTGCACAAGGACCTTCATCAGCCCGGCGATGACCCGGAAAAAATCGATTATCCCAAGGCTGAAAGCATCTGCAGGCTGGGATACCTCATTACCACAAAGCTGGCCAATATGGAAACAGTACCAACATTTGAATAATGATTATAACGTTTGAGTGTTTGATCCCGGTTAAAGTATATCAACCATTCAAACCATTCAAACCTGCAATAATTAACTGCGTATTTTGTCTGCCAGATACAATACACCTTTCCTTATCTCTGTAATAAGATCATTGAGTGCATTTATGGGGCAGAGGATGTTACAGTACGGTCGTTTAATAAACAATGATGCTATCAGGAATATGGCCAGCAGGAAAAACAGGATTATTGTTGCGGTAAGATTAAAAAATGCACCGAACAGCTCATAATTAAATTTTGATGGTGTTCTGTATAGGAAAGCCATCACTATAGCTACCCAGACTAATACTCTTTGCAATAACCGGAACCAGTATCTGGCCTTCAATGATATTCTGACTTTACCTCCCCCTATAAAGGCCAGTCCTTCCTGCACGGCAAGGAAGGGACATATCCAGTTACAATACCATCGTTTATCATTAACCAGGGTAATACCAAATACGCTGAATATAAGCATATACCAGTACAGGTTTGTATGCCAGTCAGGCCAGTAACCCAGGAGTAACATGTTTATCTTTCCCAGCGACAGGGGTATACTGAACCACAGCCCCAGGATAACCAGTCCTGCCAGAAGTATTATCCACCTCAGAACTTTCTTTAATCCTTCTTTTCTTTTCAGTGCAAAAAGCACCATTAGATATAATATTATGAGGCTTATCTCCGGTATACCGAATTTAACTGAGGGCTTTGTCTCTTCATAAACTGATTCTCCCAGCTGTGATGATGCGACCACCGAGACCGCTCTTGTCACTGCCTCTTTAATACCGCTGCAAGTGTATGTTGCTCCTGTAATAACATCCGGACTATTATCTTCAACTGCAAGATCAGCATATCTCATCCCTTTAAAAGCCAATATAAATCCAGACCTGGTAACTTTATTGAAATATGATGGTGTTTCCCTGTTTAAGATAATATCCAGGTCAATTAATTTACCGGTTGTATCAACCAGCACTGCAACTTTTAAAGGTCCGCTGAAACCCTTTCCTTCCTGGCTGCTCACATATGCTATTGTTGTAAAGGTTACCGGCATGTAACAACGATAAATATTATTCTCAAGCTCTTCATAAATGCAACTATCGGGCAGCAGACCGGGCAAATATTTTACCCTCTCCCTGCTTTCCCCCCTCAAACCTATTATTGCTGAAATAATTATCGTTACCAGGGCAACAATTAACATTATCCTGTCAATAATCACTCTTCTCTGGTAAAATCTTTTTGCCTTTTTTATCTTGGTAGTTCCCATAAAAACGTCAAAAGATACACAGAATATTCAAATCCTGAATTACAATCTATATATAAAAATATAAGCCTTCCCCCTATGACTCTCTTAAATAATGGAGAAATTTAAAATAGAATATCTTTGTAATAATACCACGTTTAAAAACCTAAGATAATTCCAGCAGTAATGAAAATATACTTATTAAGGAATCTTTCGTTGATCATTATGTCTTTGATCACGAGTTTTTTTATACTATCATGCACAGGTCAGAAAACAGTTATAACAGATGATGGTATAATAGTCCACACTGAAATAAAACCCCGGCAGTCTGTCAGGCTTCAGGTAATAACAGATAAAATAATTCGCGTAAGCTCGGTCCCCGGAATGTATTTTCCTGAAACCACGAGCCTTATGCTCATTAAGGATACACTGCCCGAAGCAGACTTCAAAATTGAACATAATGATTCAAACTGTATTCTCAGCACACAATATATAAATGCCTGTATTTCACTAATCACAGGTGAAGTCTGGTTTACAGATCATCAAAACAATACCATACTGGCTGAGAAGAAAGGAGGGGGCAAGACCTTTGAAAATGTGAGCCTTGAAGGAGAATCCTTTTATTCTATAAGGCAACAGTTTGCATCAGCTGAGGATGAAGCCCTGTATGGTCTCGGAGCCAACCAGGCATCATTTATGAACCTGAAAGGTAAGAACCTGGATCTCTACCAGTATAATACAATGACAGCAATCCCCTTCTTCCTCTCAAGCAGGAACTATGGTATCCTCTGGGATAATTACTCAAGGACTAAATTTGGGGATATCAGGGATTACAAAAACCTTGGAGAACTTAATCTGTTCAACAGCAAATCTGAAGCAGGAGGACTGACCACCATTTACTCATACCGCAATGAAAAGGGAAGGATATTCACCACACGGGAAGAAGATGAAATTGATTATCGGTTTATACCCGATATGGTTAAATTCCCTGATGGCTACGATCTGGGTAATGGATATGTTACCTGGGACGGTTATATCCAATCTGAAACCGACGGGATACATAAATTTGTTTTTACATCGGCAGGCTATGCCAGACTGTGGATAGATGACGAATTAATTTTTGACCGTTGGCGGCAGGCATGGAATCCATCTCACAACCATTTTGATCTAATGATGAATGGCGGGGAAAAATATCATGTAAAGATTGAATGGGCACCTGACAGTGGTGAGTCGTATATCGCTTTAAGGTACCTGGATCCTCTCCCGCAGGATGAACAGAATCACATTTCCCTGTATTCCGAAGCAGCAGATCAGATTGATTATTATTTTATTACCGGTAATAATATGGATGATGTAATAAGCGGCTACCGTACCATAACAGGTAAAGCACCGGTGATGCCCAAATGGGCTATGGGCTTCTGGCAGAGCCGCGAAAGATATACCAGCCAGGAAGAATTATTATCTGTTGTGCGCGAATTCAGAAAGAGGAATATCCCCATTGATAATATTGTACAGGACTGGCAGTACTGGCCTGTTAACAGCTGGGGCTCTCATGAGTTTGATCCTGGACGGTTCCCTGATCCTGAAGGGATGATAAAAACATTGCATGATTCACTCAACACACAGATTATGATATCGGTATGGCCCAAATATTATGTTGGCACCGATAATTATAAGTTCATGAACAGCAAAGGTTGGCTTTACACCAGGAACGTGGATAAAGGACAGAAAGATTGGATAGGGTATGTCTCAACTTTTTATGATGCCTATAATGAAGATGCACGTAAAGAATTCTGGAACCAGATAAACACCAGTCTTTTCAGCAAGGGTATCGATGCATGGTGGCTTGATGCCACTGAACCGGATATATCTTCCAATCTGCCCATGGATGAACGTAAGGCCCTTATGAATCCTACTGCCCTCGGCCCGGCAACAAAGTACTTCAACGCCTATGCTCTTGTTAATGCCAAGGGCGTATACGAAGGACAGAGGGACGTAAGCCCGAACCAGCGGGTATTTATTCTTACACGCTCGGCATACGCGGGTCTGCAGCGTTATTCTGCTGCTAACTGGAGCGGTGATATTGCATCCCGCTGGCACGATTTTGAGGCACAGATACCCTGTGGGCTTAATTTCTGCATGTCAGGTATTCCTTGGTGGACAATGGATATAGGTGGATTTGCCGTGGAGGGGAAATATTATAATTCTTCCCCGGAAGACATCGAAGAATGGCGTGAGCTGATGACCAGATGGTTCCAGTATGGAACTTTCTGTCCTGTATTCAGGGCGCACGGACAGTACCCCTACAGGGAAATGTTCTTTGTAGCACCCGAGTTCCACACCGCTTACCGGACCATGCTTGAATATGACAAACTCAGATACCGCCTTATGCCATATATATATTCCCTGGCAGGACATACATGGCTCAACGATTATACTCCGATGAGAGGTCTTGTTATGGATTTTACATCAGACAGTAAAGTATATGACATAAAAGACCAGTATATGTTCGGACCATCGTTGCTGGTTAACCCGGTATACGAATACCGGGCAAGAAAACGCAATGTTTACCTGCCCGTATCAGAGGGATGGTATGACTTTTATTCCGGCGAGTATTTAGAAGGCGGGCAAACCATTAATGCAGCTGCACCATTAAATAAAATGCCCCTTTTTGTCAGGGCTGGATCCTTAATCCCTTTCGGACCCGAATTACAGTATTCAACAGAGAAAAAAACCGATCCCATCGATCTATTTGTTTTTAAAGGTGCTGATGGGAGCTTCGAATTGTACGAAGATGAAAATGTCAACTACAACTACGAGAATGGTGCATACTCACTAATCCCGCTCTTTTATGATGACTCGGATGAAACACTCATAATAGAAGAAAGAAAGGGCAAATTCCCGGGAATGCTTAAAGAAAGAACTTTCAACATATTCATCGTTTCCCTTAAGAATCAAAAACCGGCAGATCCGGATACTGAACCTGACCTTACAGTCAAATATGACGGATCTCCTTTAAAAATTAAGTTGTGATCATGAAAAAAATAAATCATAAAATCTCTATCCTGGCTATAATATATTTTAGCGTTATGACAATACAAGGATGCCGTGAGCAGCAAAAACAGTATATTAGTGTTGATGATGGTATGTTCATTATTAAAAATGAACCTTATTATTTTATTGGTGCCAATTATTGGTACGCGGCAATACTTGGTTCTGATGGCGAATATGGCAACCGTGAAAGGCTGACCAGGGAGCTGGATCACCTTAAGAGTATTGGTGTTGATAATATACGTATACTGGTGGGGGCTGAAGGTCCTGATGGTCCACACACACGGGTGACACCGGCCCTTCAGCTAGCTCCGGGAGAATATAATGAAGAGCTTCTTGACGGGCTCGATTTCCTGCTGGCTGAAATGAAGAAAAGGGATCAGTACGCTATTCTTTATCTGACAAACAGCTGGGAATGGTCGGGTGGATTTTCCCAGTACCTCAACTGGAATGGTTACGGACCCATTCCCTATCCCACCCTTCCGGGTAATACATGGCCCGGATTTATGCAATATGCCGGTCAGTTTAATAATTGTGATAAATGCATAAGCCAGTATCATGATCATATAAAGTTTATACTGGGACGTACAAATAAATATACGGGAGTAAAATATACAGATGATACTGCAATAATGACCTGGGAAGTAGCCAATGAACCGAGGGCTTTCAGCAAGGAAAATCTTCCTGCCTTCATGGATATGATTGCCTCTACTGCTTCACTGATAAAGGAACTCGATCAGAATCACCTTGTCACAACAGGTACCGAGGGATTGCATGGGTG
>DOZA01000368.1 GCA_003518245.1 Bacteroidales bacterium
AAGAAATATAAACTGATATTTTTTTACGGATGTGACTTTACCAATATTCATGGAGGAAAAGAAGTTACGAAGTATGGGGGTAATCGATATTGGGTTAATACACCGGTGGCCTGGGAATTCTATGATCTGGAGAAAGACCCCGGGGAAATGAAAAACAGGTATAATGATCCGGAATACCGGGAGATTATTGAGGATCTGAAATTAGAACTGAAAGATATGAGAGAAGAACTTAATGAGACAGATGAAAAGTATCCCCGTATACAAAAGATTATTAATGAACACTGGAATGATTAAAATTTAATATATGAATACATCAAAATTGGTTTTTAGAATTACGCTGCTGGCTGTTATCGGCTTTGAGTTGGTGACAAATAAAAGTAATGCTATCGATAAAGAAGCAGGAACTGCGGAAGAAAAATATAATCTTATTTACCAGCAGGATTTTGAGGACTTCAGGTCTGTCAGTGATTTTGTATTTGCTGATCCTGAGAGGTGGTCAGTGAAATCTACTGGAAAGAACTCCTATCTAGAGTGTTCCGGAAGTAATAAGGAAAATATTGGTTTACTCGTCTGGAGAAGACTGGAAGATTACAACATGGAATTTGATGTCATGTTTTCATCCGGGAAAAAAAGTTCTGGGGAGTTTCAGGTAATATATAATTTCAGGGAGCCTGATAGTTATAGCGATATATCTCTGAAGGATAAGAACCTTGATGGAAGGAAATGGACAAAAGTCAGGCTTGAGAGGAATACCCTTCAGGGTGAAGTCAGAATTTACATGGGGAATAATACTGAACCGGAGATAATATCTTCAGATGAGTTGAAGGAAAAAGGCTGGCCGGGTTTTACTTCATTATCAGGCTCTTTCAGAATTGATAATATAAAAGTCTGGGCCCCGGGAAAATTAGAAGCATGGAGGCCCAGGTGTTATCCTTCTAAACCTACCGGTAAATTGCAAAAACAACCTGATATAAGCGATCCTTCCTTTGTTAATATTTTTGATGGTAAGACACTCGATGGATGGAAACCGTTAAACGGAACTGCAATGTATTATGTCGAAAACGGGGATCTGGTTGGAGAATGTAACCCGAAAGCAAAATTGAATACTTATTTGAGTACAGAGAAAGACTATGATAATTTCATACTGGCGTTCGAAGTAAAGTATGAGAAATTAGGTAATAGTGGAATACAGATACGTTCGCGTGAGAGGGAAAAGGATGGGCTGGTAACAGGCTACCAGGTTGAGATCGATAATTCAGAACGAAGATGGACCGGGGGATTATATGAAGAAAGGGGAAGAGAATGGTTTACCCCTCTCGTTGGGGATTATCATAATGATACACGGCAGGCTTTCAGGCTTATGGAGTGGAACCTGATAGTTATAAAAGCAGATGGCAACCACTTTCAGACTTGGGTAAATGGCATCCCTGTTGCCGATTATTATGATAATGATAAGGAATTTGCTGCATCTCAAGGCTTTATCGGTTTCTAGGTGCACTGGCCTGTTAAGCCTGACGCAATAGGAAAACTAAGGTGGCGGAATATTAAGATCAGGGAACTCTAAATGAAGCAGAAATAGTATCAAAAAAATATATGGTAATGAACAGAAGAAATTTTATACGTAAAACAGCAGGGGCAGCAATAGCCACTGCTGCCGTTCCAAAACTAATGGCCGGGTACAGCTACTCGGAAAAAGAAAGCAGGAGCATATTAAACAGGGTTATAAGCAAGGAAATCCCGATGAGATGGGAGGATTCAATGCTAAGTGGAAATGGTGCAAGCGGGATTATGGTAAAGGGGCTTCCTCTGGATGAATGCATAATTGTAAACCACGAAAAATTCTGGACAGTAGGGAATGAGTACAGGCCTGAGACTCCTGATATGGCCGATGCGTGGGTAGAGGCCAAAAAAATTGCTCAGGAAGGACGCTACATGGATGCAGACAGATATATAAGTGAGAAGGCAAGGGAGCGTTATAAGGAGATGTATGGTAAAAAGTTTTCCGGGAATCGCCCAAGGTACGACAGGGCACATCCGGGTTTCCATTTTCTAGTTTCTAATGACAGTAATGGCAAGCCGCTGGGATACAGCAGGCAAACAAATTTCGAAACAGGCGAAGTGTCTGTTTACTGGACAGATAACAGGGGCGACTGGCAGAGAAATATTTTTGTTTCGAGATGCGATGATGTTATAGTAATGGAGATAATTCCTCCTCCTGGTTTTCCTGTCAATGCAAAACTCAGCTTTGTTGAAGCACCAGGTAAACTGGATGGTGACATAAAAAATATGGAAATTGAACATGTGGACACCGAGATTTACCTGCATGCTACCTATGGCAGAACTATGGGAAAAAAGAAGCATGAGGGATATCACTCACTTGCCAGGATAATACATTCAGGAGGATCTTCAAGACCTGTTGCCGGTGAAAGAACAGAGGTGAGGGATGCCGAAAAACTGCTTGTGGTTATGAAGCTTGAATATCTTGATGATGATAGTAAAGCAGACAGGAATAAACTGAGATCTGAAATAAGTAAACTTCCTTCTGATTATGATAAATTATTGGAACCGCACGCTGCAGCTCATGGAGAAATGTTCAACAGGGTTACTCTTGACCTGGGTGGTATTCCCGGCGATGTTGAGTCAAGTGAGAATCTCCTTGCAGATGCACTGAAAGGTGAATCCTTACCCGAATTTTTCGAGATGATGCATGCTGCCGGCAGATATGCTCTTATCTGTGGGGCTACGGGTGATCTGGCCCCGGCCCTGATGGGCCCATGGGGTAATGAATGGAATCCTCCATGGGATGGAAGGTATACTTTTGATGCCAACCTGAACCTGGCAGTAGCCGCAGTGTCGCAGGGA
The DNA here is from genome assembly GCA_003518245.1 of Bacteroidales bacterium. Classification (GTDB taxonomy): domain Bacteria; phylum Bacteroidota; class Bacteroidia; order Bacteroidales; family VadinHA17; genus UBA9300. The sequence continues at coordinate 2,863 of DOZA01000368.1, forward strand.
AACCTGCCCGAGGTAATGGATACCTATACAAGGTTCCTTGAGCTTAACCTTGACGACTGGAGGAAGAATGCCAGGCTGATGTATGGATGCGATGGAGCTGTTGCTGATTTATGCCAGGGCTTCAGGCATGGTGCAGTTCTGATGCCAACTTATCCATGGACAGGAGGAGTAGGGTGGCTTGCAAGATACATGTATGATCATTATCTCTTCACGCAG
>DOZA01000320.1 GCA_003518245.1 Bacteroidales bacterium
TGGATATAGAGCTACCTGTGTCAACCGAGGATATAATAAGGTTTGCACTTGATAAAAGACTGCATTTTACATCTGGTACCGGAAGGTCATACTCAAACCTGGGATATGCAATCCTGGGATTGGTGGTAGAAGAAGTATCAGGTATAAGCTATGAAGATTATTGTAAAACGGAAATATTTGAACCTCTCGGTATTTATGATTTTGAGCTGGCCAGGAACCTATATGAAGAGAGAGATCCTTTTGAAGTAAGATATTATGAACCATATAATGCAATTCCAAAGGAATCGATATATGGTACAGGTGAAATGGTGCCAGCACCGTATGGAGGTAATGATATTGAAGCACTGGGAGGAGCAGGTGCCTGGATAACCACAGCACCAGACCTGTTACGATTTGTAATGTCAGTTGACGGATTGGATTTTTGTGAGGATATATTACCGGAACCTTCCATCGAGTTTATGACAGACAGGTCAAACGGATTTGCACCCGTAGGTTGGAAAGCTACCACAAAAAACGGATACTGGTGGAGAACAGGTTCATTTGCAGGTACTTCAACAATGATAAAACGCATGCCTGACGGAACACTCTGGGCAGTACTGCTTAATAGCAGCACCTGGAAAAGCTCATTGTTTACAACTGATATTAACAGATTGATGTCAAGGATTATATGGAATACAGATACATGGTCTGATTTGGACCTGTTTTCCTATTTGTTACCCGTACATGTTGAACCATTATCTGTTACAGCTTACTAATCTATATACACATCTCCTAAATGTGTTTTACAGTTAATGTAAATATAATTAAGGAAGAACTGAATAAAATACTTGAACCATACCCCGATGATGCGTTGAAAGCTCATACCATAGGTCCTTTGATAAATAATACTGGTGTGAATAAAAACAGGCCGGAGCTTATAAAGCCCTGTAATTACCCTGACCAATCAACCCTTTTTTAACTTTCAGGGCAGTTACCATTTCCGTTTGTCTATCGCCGTCTGTCTTTTCTTTTACTTCTGCTATGGCTTGATCCTCGCTAAATTTGCCTACGGGCCAAATTTTTAACTCCCGGCCCTCTTTCGTCACAAATTATTATTGCGCTACAAACTGGAAAGTTATTGTACCTTCCTGTTTCCTGGGTGCTGATGGATCAGGATTGAACCTGGTCCTTCTTATTGAATTGACTGCTGCTTCAACGAGACAGTCACTGGAGGTTGAGCTTTCATCTTCATTAAAACTGTAGCCTGTAATCTCACCGGCAGGGTTGACATTAATATTGATAACCATAATGCCAGCGGTTTCACATTTATAAATAGGTATGGGCAGGCTCATATGATATCTGCCGGGCAGATAATAAAAGACACGTGTGGGTCCTTTATAGCTGGCTGCAAGCTCATTTGCTGAAAGTTCTTCAGTAATATCCAGGCTGTCTTCCTCTGCTGTTTCAAATGCAGTATCACCTTGTTCCATTTCATCGACTAAGCGGTTCTGCCTGTCAATATAATTATCTTCGTCAAGCTTGCCCTCAGATATCATTTCTTCCTTTACCCGGTTTATGTAATCATCCTTATTGATCTCAATTTCTTTCTGGCTGGCAATATTCCTGATTATATCGGTGAACCTGTCATCTCCTTTGAACAATTCCTCAAGGGTTATAGGTGCTTCTACTATCTCGTTTTCAACAAATTCCTGGTCAGGGTGGAATTCAACAAGGAATTCTGATTGTTTTTCCCTGTAAACAGAGGAGAGTTTGACCGACATAAATATTATAGCTGCAATTATATGTATAATAATTGTACCAATCAGTCCTATAATTTTACCTTCGTGCCTTTTCATTACGCTTACGAAATTATAAATTATTATTTTTACCACCTTAATCTAACATGATAAACTATTCAATTGATGAAACAATCAATTATCCTTGAACAAATTTCGTTTCTTGCAGTACTGGTTTTGATCGGTGTTTTTACCTCGAAAATTGGAATAATTAAGGAAAAAGAGCGGGATTCTCTTGTTAAGATAATATTCAATATTACGCTGCCACTTCTGTTGTTCACAAATTTCAATAAGCTTGAGCTAAGCCCGGAAATTCTAAAGAACAGCATGATGATAATCATTATATCCCTGTCATTGATATTGCTAATGCTTCTTTTTTCCTTCCTGTTTTCAAAATTTTTTAGGATGACAAATGAGCAGAGGTCAGTTTTTATTCCCCATAATGCTTTTGGTAATGTTCTTTATTTCGGATTCCCTGTGGTGAACGCGCTGTTTGGCAAACTGGGGCTTTTTTATGCCAGTATTTATACTTTTGTATCTATCATGTTATTGTGGACAGTTGGCATTTATGTCATTACCCGTAAAGGAGGAATGAGTTTTAATGCCAGCCTCAGGAATATGATAAATCCTAATTCTGTGGCCATACTGGCAGGATTCAGTCTTTTTCTTTTAGATATAAAAATACCTGAAATAATTGTAAAGCCTTTTGCCAGCCTTGGCGGCACAACAATCTATTTATCAATGCTTTATATTGGGGCATTGCTTGGATTAATGAAGATAAAAGGTGTTTTGACGAATAAACTGATCTATCTTACCTCTTTTAATAAAACACTGTTGTTCCCCTTTGTTTTCATCATGCTATTTACATTATTAAGTAATAACATTCTGGCGGGTGTTGATCCATTGATATTATCCGTTGTTATTGTTGAAGCAGCCATG
>DOZA01000271.1 GCA_003518245.1 Bacteroidales bacterium
TGGGCTTATAACAGCTGGCCTGAAAAACCTGTATATGATTCCAGATTCATCTCATGGCCTTCAGGAGATACATATTTTGTATACCCGGGAGCAAGGAGTTCCATACGTTTTGAAAAGCTCATAGAAGGTATCCAGGATTATGAAAAAATAAGAATTCTCAGGTATGAATTATCTCAAAATCCTTCAATGCAGGCCGCTGAAGCTGAAATCCGTCTCAATAGCTATCTGCGATCAATAAATGCAACATCACTGGATAGTGTTACTGCAAAGGATATTATCAGGCACGGAAAGCTATTAGTGGAAGAGATCAGCAGGATACAAATTAAATAGTCTCAGCCTTCACTATCAGACGAATCTTTAGTGAAGTCGGAAGTCTCAGCCTTACTTAATATTCCAGTGATCTTTCATAACTACCATTTCCTGTTCCATAACTGTATCGCCAGCTATTAATTGCACCTTATATTTCCCCGGTCCTACCTTACCCATTATATAATCTAAACTTCCAAACCGTTCAATAAGATCCTTTTCTGTAAACCCATATGCCTTATATCTTTCAAGCATCTGTTTCATCCTCCCTATCTCCTGCTCTGTCCTTTTGCGTATTATTTTAGAATGTGACCAGTGAAATTTATGAAGCCCAGTTTTATTATCAGCTTCTTTTTCGAATATAATCCTTTCACCATCAAGTACATGTAACTTAATGGCCTTTTGTGAACCGTCGGTATAATAGTATATATCCACTCCTTGAGATTCACTTTCACCTGAGAAATTACTGCTTGAACTGTGTGATCTGAGCCCACCAACCCACTGATAACTTGTTTCAGGCTTAAACAAGACAAGGGATGATCGCATTTTTTCATCATTTATTTCTGACAGGAATGAAATATCGGCAATCCATATACTGCGACCATGCGTGGCCACGATCAAATCGTTTTCCCTGGGATGTATTCTAAGGTCCTCCACAGGGCAATATGGCATATTATTCCTCAGTGAATTCCAGGTATTCCCTTTATCAAAAGAAACATATACAGCTTTTGTTGAGCCCACGAAAAGAAGGTTTGGGTTATCAGGATGTTCCCGTATTACACATAGTGGTTCATCAGGCAATCCTTTACTTATTGAAACCCATGTTTTACCATAGTCACCGGTTTTCCATACTAATGGTCTGAAGTCATCCCTCCTGTATCCTGTAACTGTAAGATAAGCTGCTGCTGCATCAGCATATGATGGTTCAAGCCTGCTGACCCAGTAGCCCGGATGTCCCGGAATATTATCAGTTAAATCAATCCATTCCTTACCTCCATCTTTTGTAACCCATACTTTCCCATCATCTGTTCCTGCCCATATAACACCTTCTTTTGCCGGTGATTCATCCAGACTCACAATATTACAATACTGTATATTTCCTGTACCCTGTATTTTAGCTTCATCATTGGTTGTAATGTCAGTGCTTATAAAGGTCCATGATTCACCCCTGTTATCAGACCTGGCGACACGGTTACCTGCATGATAAATAGTAGAGCTATTATGTGGTGATATTACTATAGGAGCATTCCATGACCATCTGTCCATTTCATTGAACCTGATACTCGTTGATTCACCGGTCTGAAGATCAACTCTGTTTATTGGTCCAAATTGTGATTCATTATATAACCACCTGTTATTATCAGGATCAACTACATTGTACATTCCATCTCCTCCCCCAACACTTTCCCAGTCTTCCAATCTTACAGGGCTCCCATTTCTTTTTGTAGAAGGTCCCCTGACTGAACCATTATCCTGCATTCCGCCATAAACATTATAGGGATAATCCATATCATAACCGACAGCAACAAACTGTCCAACATCTTTATAATCCGGATGATACCAGTTTTTCCCTCTGTCATAGCTAATTCCCATGCCATGGTCATAACCCAGCATAATATGCTTCGAGTTTTCAGGATCAATCCACATAGCATGATTGTCTCCCCCGAAATTAAAAGGTCTCTGCCATTCATCACCTCCATTTACAGTTTCCCACATTCTTACACCCAGAACATATACATGATCCGGATCAGCGGGATCAATTGCCATTTGCTGGTAATAATATGCCGGTCCACCTCCAACATCCTCACCATCAGGACTAACTTTACGCCATGTAAGGCCCTTATCATCGGAACGGTATACTTCATCACCTATCTCCTTTCCTTCAGGGGGAATACCATTAAGAAGCTGATTATACCTTTCTTCATCCGTAACACCGGGTATATTATTGTTTTCAATATTGGCATATACTATCTCAGGATCTGAAGGTGACACAGCTATTCCTATCCTTCCCAGCATACCTGAAGGAAGTCCCTCTGTCAGTTTTTCCCATTTGCGGCCACCGTCAGTAGTCTTATAGATTCTACTTGCCGGTCCTCCAGCATTAAAGGTCCATGGCCTTCTCACTTTATCATATGCTGCAGCGTAAAGTATATCAGGATCTGACGGGTCAATAGCAAGATCAACCACACCAATGTTCTTTCCATGATCAATAATATCCAGCACTTTGTCCCATTTCTTACCACCGTTTGTGGTTTTGTACACACCCCGTTCTTCATTTTCCGAATACAGATGGCCCAAAGCTGCCACCCACACTATATCAGGATTATCAGGATGTATAATAATGCGCCCTATATGGTGCGACTCATGGAGACCCATGTTTTCCCATGACAGGCCCCCATCTTCTGATTTATAAATACCATCTCCATAATAGGCTGTTCTGCTGTTATTAGCCTCACCAGTACCCACCCAGACGATATCAGGGTTATTCTGGTCAACAGCTATATCACCTATACTTATGGCTCCGGAATCTTCAAAAAGCACTTTAAAGCTTATGCCGTTATCATCAGTTTTCCATAACCCGCCTGTTGCCAGGGCAGCATAAAAAGTTGTTGGATTCTTATCAACAACTGCAAAGTCAATATAACGACCTCCCTGCCGTGTTGGACCTATTGAACGATAATACACCGCCTCAAGTATACTTTTATCTATTTTCTGCCCACCAGCAGTAATAACAAGTAAAAAGGAAAAAATAAAAAGGAATAATTTTCTCATAATAGTAGCATATTAGTTTAAATTTCAGGATAATTAATGATAATCATTCAGCGCAATTTAGTTGATATTTCCGCAAAAGAATCATATTATTGGTATTTTTAAGAGGTATTTTAACAGCTTTTAACAATGGATATTTTTTCTAACTTGCATGAAATATGAATATAATATACCATCTTATAAACCTATTAAATATCAGGTAATAATTGTTTTAATATATACATAAAAACCAGAGCAAAGATATGACCAGAAAACAAAGAATCGGAATTCTTACTGCCGGTGGTGACTGTCCCGGGCTGAACGCAGCTATAAGAGGTGTAGCTAAGACAGCTATTGTCAGGCATGGAATGGAAGTTTACGGGATATCAGACGGTTTCCTGGGATTAATAAATAAGGAATTCATTGAATTGACAGAAAGCAAATTATCAGGCATCCTGACTCTTGGAGGGACAATACTTGGTACATCCAGGGTTAAACCCTTCAAGAAGGAATCCAATGGTTCCAGGACCATAAGCAAGCCCGAGCTTATTAAGGAGCACTATGAACAGATGGGGCTGGATTGCCTTGTATGCATAGGCGGGAACGGAACACAGAAGACTGCATACCGACTATCACAGGAAGGACTTAATGTGGTAGGTATTCCAAAAACTATAGATAATGACGTTTATGGTACGGAGAAATCTTTCGGGTTTGATTCGGCAGTAAACATTGCCACTGAAGCTATTGACAGGCTGCACTCAACAGCAAACAGTCACAAAAGAATAATTGTTATTGAGGTCATGGGACATAATGCCGGATGGATAGCTCTATATGCAGGCATGGCAGGCGGAGGTGATGTTATATTAATACCCGAGCTGGAAATAGATATTGATAATGTTGCCATGTACCTGCAGGAAAGAGCCTATAAAAACAAAGACTACTCTATAGTTGTTGTTGCAGAAGGCGTATCGCCAAAAAGAAAAAAGAAATCAGCAGCAGAATATATTGCAAAAATGATAAGTGAAAGAACAGGGCTGGAAACACGCGAAACAGTGCTTGGGTATGTGCAGAGAGGTGGAACACCCTCACCAATGGACCGCATCCTGGCAACAAGGTACGGTTCAGCTGCAGTTGAGCTAATAGCTAATAATGATTATGGTAAAATTGTTACCCTGAGAAGCGAAATCATTGTCCCTGTTCCTATTGAAGAGATTGCTGGTAAACTGAAAGTTGTTACAGAAGATCATCCACTGGTCAAAAAAGCAAAATGGATGGGCACATGCTTTGGTTGTAACGGATCAGGATCAAATAATAATGTGCAGATGCAAAAATGAATACACAGGTTGATTCATATACTCCCAAGGAAATAAGCTGGCTTTCATTCAACCAGAGAGTATTGCAGGAAGCTGATAATCCTGATGTCCCCCTTATTGAACGAATTAAATTCCTCGGTATCTATTCTAACAACCTGGATGAATTTTTCAGGGTAAGGGTAGCCACACTCAAAAGAATAGCAAAACTTGAGGACGATTCTGATGATATTATTGGTTATAATGCAGAAACAACACTTAAAAGGGTTAATGAAATAGTATTGAAACAAAGGATTGAATATGAAGATATTTTTAGCCGGCTGATAAAAGACCTTTCAGATAACAATATTTATATCAGAAATGAGAATGAGCTGAACGATGAACAGTATGATTATGTAATAAAATTTTTCAATGACAGGCTGGCCCAGATCATAATGCCTATTATGTTAAGAGGTGAAAATAGGCTGCCAACATTAAAAGATGATGCCGTTTACCTTGCAATAACAATAAAACACCTGAAGAAAACCAACAAAATACGTTATGCCCTGATAGAGCTGCCAACAAGCACTATGCCACGTATTATAAAGCTGCCAGGCCCTGATGATGAAAATAATTATATTTTTCTTGACGATATTATCAGGGTGGGGCTTAATGATATCTTTTACGTTTTCAAGAACAGTGAGCTGCTTGCTCATACAATTAAACTAAACAAGGATGCTGAACTTGATATTAATGATGATATATCAGAATCGTATATAGAAAATGTAAACAGGAGTCTTTCTCAGCGTAAAGTGGCCACACCGGTAAGATTTGTATACGACAGGGAAATACCTGAAGAGACACTCATAATGCTTACCAAGAAACTGGAGTTCAGTGATGATGACATGATGATACCCGGTGGCCGGTACCATAACCTTAAAGACCTGATAAATTTCCCGGAATCCGCAGGTACTGAAAAACATAAATATGAAGCCCTCTCCCCTATCAGGCATAAGGACCTGGTACCTGGCAAGAGTATAATATCTAAAATCAGGAAAAAAGACATACTTCTTTTTTTCCCCTATCACTCATTTGATATTTTCATTAACCTTCTCAGGGAAGCTTCAATTGATCCTGCAGTTAAAGATATTAAGATTATATTATACCGTATTGCCAGAAACAGCAATGTGGTAAATGCCCTTATTAATGCCGTTCGCAATGGGAAGGAAGTTACTGCAATAATAGAACTCCAGGCCCGATTTGATGAGAAAGCAAATATTTACTGGAGCAATAAGCTCAGGGAAGAAGGAGTCAAGGTAATACATGGAGTACCGGGTCTTAAAGTGCATGCCAAGTTATGCCTGATAAAGAGAGTTAAAGGAGACAATATTCAGAGATATGCATGTATTGGTAGCGGCAATTTTAACGAAGAGACAGCCAGAGAGTATACCGATCATCTTATTTTGACATCTGACACCAAAATAACAAATGAAGTATCCAAAACATTTACCTTCATGGAAAAGAACTATAAAAAAGAAAATTATTATCATCTTATAGCATCCCCCTTTTACTCCAGGACAAGGATATCCAGACTGATAAAGAATGAAATAGAAAATGCAAAAAATGGTGATGAAGCATATATCTATTTGAAGCTTAACAATATGTCAGACAAGGAAATAATATCATTATTATATACTGCAAGCCGTGAGGGGGTTGATGTAAGGTTAAATATCAGGGGAATGTTCTCTCTTGTTGCCAATATTAATGGTTTAAGCAATAATATCAAGGCCATTGGTATAGTCGACCGCTTCCTTGAACACACCAGGATAATGATATTCTGTAATAAAGGAAACGAAAAGGTATATATCACATCAGGGGATTTAATGACCAGGAATATTGAGAGAAGGGTTGAAATAGCCTGTCCTGTACTGGATAATGAACTAAAAAAAGAGCTCCGTGATATATTTGATATACAATGGAATGACAATGTCAAGGCCAGGATACTAGACAAACACCTTACAAATAAAATATCAGGGAACGAAAATGCTCCCTTAAGATCACAGGTCGAAATATATAATTACCTCAAAAAGTTACATGAAGTAAATACAGAGGAGGAAGATAAACAATCTCAAAACAGCAAATAACCAGATATGGATATTGACGGTAAATATTACAGGTCCTTTAAGGATAGAATAAAGCAACTTGAAGATCAGCACTCAAAAGAAAAAGTGGATAAGCAACATGCCAAAGGTAAGCTCACGGCCCGTGAACGTATTGACCTGCTTCTGGATAAGGACTCTTTTGAAGAGATTGATGCCTTTGTTGTGCCTGAGACCCAGGGCATAGAATTTGGTAAAGTTGAAAAACATTATGGAGACGGAGTAATAACCGGTCATGGTAAAATTAATGGCCGTATGGTATTTATATATGCCCAGGACTTTACCATAATGGGGGGCTCACTTGGTATTGTTCATGCAAATAAGATTGTCAAGACACAGGAGATGGCACTTAAAATGGGTGCACCAATAATTGCACTAATAGATTCAGGGGGAGCCAGGATACAGGAAGGTATAGCATCTCTCAGCGGGTATGCCAGTATATTTTATAATATCATCCGTTCATCGGGTATTATACCACAGATAGCTGTAATAATGGGTCCTGCAGCAGGAGGAGCCGTTTATTCACCTGCCCTGATGGATTTTGTATTTATGACCAGCTTTACCAGCTATATGTTTCTTACAGGGCCTAATGTAGTAAAAGAAGTGCTGAATGAAGATGTTAGTTTTGAAGATCTCGGAGGTGCAGAAGTACATGCAAAGAAGAGTGGGGTAGCACATTTTATTTATGATGATGAAGAAAACACAATACTCGGGCTAAAAAAATTCTTTTCATACATCCCCTCAAATAATGTGGAAAACCCTCCTAAAATAGAAGGAACAAACTATACTCCCGATATTAACCCTAAACTTCTTGATATAGTGCCTGATGACTCTAATAAGGCGTATGATGTTAAAGAGGTAATAAACAATGTTGTGGATAAGGGCAGCTTCTTCGAGATTAGTGAATTATTTGCACAGAGCCTTATTACTGGTTTTGGCCGCCTGGAAGGCAGGACAATAGGGATTATAGCTAACCAGCCCAAGGTTCTTGCAGGGGTACTGGATATTAACTCATCAGTTAAAGGGGCCAGGTTTATTCGTTTTTGCGACTGCTTTAATATACCCATTCTGACATTTGAAGATGTTCCGGGCTTCCTGCCTGGTATCGACCAGGAACACTCCGGAATAATAAAGCATGGAGCCAAATTACTCTATGCATACAGTGAATCAAATGTGCCAAAGATCACTGTTATACTGAGAAAATCATACGGTGGTGCATATATAGTAATGAACAGTAAAAACCTTGGAGGAGACTACAATTTTGCCTGGCCCACAGCAGAAATAGCTGTTATGGGCCCTGAAGGAGCCGTTGCTATTTTATACCGCAAAGAGCTGGCTGAATCAGATGATCCAAAAAAGCTCAAGGCTAAACTGGTCAAAAAATACAGGGAAAAGATCGCTAATCCATTTGTTGCCGATGAAAAAGGGTTTATAGATGAAGTTATCGACCCTGCAGAGACAAGGAAAAAACTTATCACCGCATTCGAAGTACTGTCAAACAAATGGGTGGAAGCACCATCCAGAAAACATGGTAATATACCTTTGTAAAATATATACAGATCATTCAATATTGTAAATAACCATCATTAATGAATATTAAGAACATCCTGATAGCAAATAGAGGTGAGATTGCAGTACGCATAATAAGCACCGTAAGGGAAATGGGTATATATACCACAGTAATAAAAACTGCCGCAGAACCTGCAGCAATGTATCTTTCCAAGGCTAATTTTATTTATGATGATACTGAAAACGAATCAGAAATCCCTGTTTTTCTGGATATAGAAAGAATAATTACAATTGCTAAAGACACAGGTGCTGATTCCATCCACCCTGGATATGGTTTCCTTGCAGAAAACCCGTATTTCGCACAGAAATGTTCTGATAATAAGATAATCTTCATAGGTCCTTCCCCCGATTCCATTTATAAAATGGGAAATAAGATAATAGCCCGTAAAATAGCTCTCTCAAATAAAATACCAATGTCAGTAGGCAGCGAAGGGAAAATACCTACTGAAAATAAAGCCATAAGAGTTGCTAAAAAGATTGGGTATCCTGTGATTATAAAAGCAGCATCAGGTGGTGGTGGAAGAGGTATGAGAATAGTGAGAAAAGAGGAAGATATGCCTAAAATGTTCAGGCTGGCCTCCAATGAGGCTGATAAAACATTTTCTGACCATTCAGTATTTATTGAAAAATATATTGAGAACCCCAAACATATTGAATTTCAGGTATTGGGAGATAAAAAAGGTAATATAATTCACCTGGGTGAAAGAGAATGCTCAATACAAAGAAAACACCAGAAACTATTGGAAGAAGCACCATCACCTGCTCTTACTGATGAACTACGTGAAGAAATGGGCCAAATGGCCGTAAAAATTGCATCTGCTGTGGGTTATTACTCGGCAGGTACAGTGGAATTTTTATTTGATTCAAAGGGAGAATACTATTTTATGGAGATGAATACGAGAATACAGGTAGAACACCCCGTAACTGAGCTCATTACAGGCCTCGACCTGATAGAAGAACAAATACATATTGCAGAGGGTAAGGAATTAAGATATAAACAGGAAGATATTAAGCTGGAAGGATGGGCCATTGAATGCAGGATCAATGCAGAAGATGTACAGGCAAGTTTCAGCCCCTCACCAGGAAAAATTGAAAAGATAATTATGCCTTCCGGGAAAAACATACGTGTTGACACCGGCGTACATGCCGGGTCAGTGATAGCCGCCAATTTTGATTCAATGATAGCCAAGCTTATCATATATGGTAAAGACCGGAAAGACGCCCTTGGAAACTGTAAACAGGCACTTGACAAAGTATGGATAAAAGGGACAAAAACCACCCTGCCATTCTTCAGAATGCTTATCAGGAACCAGAGATTTCTCGATGGATCAATTACAACATCGTTTATAGAGAATGAGCTTACTACTTACCACATAAACAGCGAATATGAGGAGATGCTGGCAGCATGGTTGGCAACATGGCTCTTCGTTGATGAGAATTTTGATGAAAGCTCCCTGAAAATAGACTTTGAAGATGCCAAAAATATAAACCCCTGGTTACTAAATAAAAGAATTAACAGGCACTAAAAACTAACAAACTCACCTTTTATGGCCAAGCAAAAGAAGAAATTATATGCCCTTCTGGAAAATAAAAAATATGGTTTCAATCTACCTCTGACAGAGACAATAAAGATTGGTAAACGTGAATATAAAATCATTTTAAAGGAAGATGAAAAGTATGGTACTTATATCCTCTGGAAAAACAGAAGATACCCTGTCGAAATATCCCTGTCAAGGCAGAATAAATTTGATATTCTCTTTAATTATGTTTGTTATTCCTTCACCATAGAAACACCATTCTCCCTTAAACGCAAGCAATATCTTGACAAAACAAAGGGACCGGTTGAAAACGAGGTCATCAAGGCACCTATGCCCGGTAAAGTAATAGAGGTACTGGTTCGGGAAGGAGATAATATAAATCGTGGTGAACCTCTCCTTATTCTTGAAGCAATGAAAATGCAGAATGAGATCAACAGCCCTGTGAATGGTATTGTTACTTCAGTAAATGTCGGTTCTGAAACAAGTGTGATTAAAGATGACATATTGCTTGAGATAAGGATAATTTAATAATTGGATAATGAAAAATACAGGTATTTATATATTTGTTTTTATTGCTGTCCTGCTTGCTGGATGTTCAAAAATCAATCCTATAAAATACATCAGCGACTGGGGAAGATCACCTGATGGGGTCTCGGTGGGACCTGAACTGTGGGCAAACAGGTTATAGGACTGGAGGGTTAATAATGGCAAGCTTGAATGTATCAACACCCAGCCTATGCGTACAGTGCATCTCACAACCAGGAAAGCAACAGAGGTAAGGGGTAATATTAACTCAAGTGTATATATCAACATTAACAGGGGTAAGGTATATATTAAACAGGAATACTAACCTCGAATACTCTGATCATGGTATAATCAAACATGATCCGCATGACAAATCTGAGATAACTCTTTTATCCTTATCCTGTGTTGAGCAGGTAATTAAGCCAACGAAAAGCAGCTGGAGAGGCATTGATGCCGGTTATTTCCCATATGACTGGGCCGTGCTTTATTCACATGTCCAGCTTACTGAAAACCTGAAGAAGTTTAATGCTGATATTTTATTTTTTGCCGGCGACCAGGTATATGAGGGAGCTTCTCCCACAGCTGCTGATACCGGGCCACTGGCTCACCTTGATTACCTGTATAAATGGTTTCTCTGGTGCCAGACATATAAGGATCTTACCACCAGAATACCCTCGATAAGTATTCCTGATGATCATGATGCATACCATTGG
>DOZA01000050.1 GCA_003518245.1 Bacteroidales bacterium
TTGTATATTTTTACTCTCATCCCTTTTGAATGGGCATCATCGATATAATTTTTCATTTTCTCCTGCTCGAGGAAAGGATAATTTATCCATGGATTAATCTCCGTTGCATGGTGCACATTTACCACATTGGCGCCGTACTCCTTTATACTGTCCAGGTTATCATATCGGTGATAAAATCTGGTATTCCACTGTTTATCTGTATCAATAGGCTTAAAGGGAGTAAAAAGAAAGTTCACTGTAAAGACCAGTTCATCTTCTTCTTTCATGCTTCTGCTGCCACTGTAACAGTTTATGGCGGCAGTATATTCATTTGAACTTATGTTTATACCTCCTTTACCATCATTATACCAGCTTTCAGGCATAACGAGAGGTTTTTCCCTGTAGAAATTGGTATTCAGAGGTCTTTCATAATTATCATCCCGAAGAGTAAATTGAAGACCGCCATTTACATTTCCTATCCATGCTCCTTCCTGGTGCTTCATCTGGTCCCATTTCCAGCTCAGATAATATGGCCTTTGACCGCCTCGAAGACCAAGCCCCATAATGTAATGAGCAAATTTCTTTCTGACATGCATATTTAGCCTGATATCCGAAAGGTCTATATCCCTTAGTGCTTTCAGTTTAATTCGTACAGAGGCAAAGCCGTCAAACTCAAGATATCCCTCTGTCTGCAGTTCAATAGCCGAACTAATGCATTTTGTTTTCCATCTGTTTTTACCTGGTCCACAATGATCGAATTCAGGTTCATCGTTCACGAAATATATCTTTGATCCGTTTGACCTGTATACTTCAAGTGTCATAGGGGATGCAAGCACGTTTTCAGCTTTATCCGATAATTGAGTGTTTGATGCATTAAAATATGTCAGGTACCTGGATGGTAAACCACATGCGCCAATATCAATCTGCCGTCCTAGAATCTTTAAGGACCTGTTATCTCTTTCAACAGGTATAAATGGATATGTAATTTCATTGTCGGTAGCCATCAGGGAATTAAGCCATCTGAGCCTGCTCATAAGCGCCGGGTTGTCGTCACCATGGTTGACTATTTCCTTATCAGAGATCTTTATGTTTATTTTAAGTGTTTCAGGTTCATGGCCCGCAGGTTTAATCAGTAATTCACCTTTTATATGTTTAGCATTTGTTTTTTGGGGGACCATAAATCCAAACCATAATGGCTGCACCATTCCTTTCTTGATACTTACTTCTTTATTGAAGGGTTTACCGTCCCAGTTTATTCCTCCCGTATTAAATGATGATATACTGTCATGGTGAACAATAATATTATTATTTCCGGCAACAAGGTCAGAAAAGGCAATATCTATATCCCTTATATCTTTATCAATACAATACAGCCCTACCTGGAATGTGAAATATTCGCCTTTTCTTGCTTCACCTCCAATCTTATCTGATGGGCCTTCTTTTACCCATTTTTGAGGCAGGTAATCGAACATTCGTATAGGATGATCCCTGTCTTCAGGGAATAGCAGGTATGAATTTCCATGGTGCTTATCAAGCATTTCTGAAATCTCATTTTCACTGGCAATAATCTCCATGGGATAGAATGAGTTAAATAAATCCCTTGATTGAAGAGATGACACAAGCGCTTCAGGTAATGAAGCCACCGAAGCTGAATCTTTTAAATTATGTAATTCGATCCATGCGTTATCAGCTGTTTGTACAGCTATGGGGTAATTAACTGTGGGATAGTTACTACGGCCCTTCATTTTCCCGGGAAGGTAATACAGAAAATATTTACCTGCCCCGTTAACAGGCTGAAAAACAAAGTGGCCTTCCTCATTATTAGATGATATGCAATAAATATTATTGATTATGGTATCCGGCTCCGCGGCAGTAAGTATAATAGCTTTTTTCCATGGTTCACTGTCTCTTCTTCTCCATGGAACTTTTACAAATACGGCATCAGCATCAATCCTGTTTTCTATTACTACCCTGTGATAGCCAAGTGAATCTTCGTTCCAGTTTCCTGTATTGTATTCAATTTTCTGGTTCTCATTTTTGCACCCGGGGAAAATAAATACTAAAACACATAATATCAGCGATAAGATTAAATGTTTTTTATGTGATAAATACATTTTATGATTATTTACATTATATCATTATCTGAATTTGCCAGCTCAATAACCGATATAAACATTAACTGGGCTATATCTTCCATTATCTCAGGTGTTATGCTGTCAATATTATCCCATGGTATATGGTAATATGACCTGGCTCCGAAAGTTGAAAAACTCAGGGAAGGAACACCAGCACTGAGGAATATTGCTGCATCAAGCCTCGGTCGTCCCAGGTTAGAGAATGAGTTAGTTCTTACTATCCGGTGAATATATTTATTATTGAGCTCCTTAAAAGGCTTGCATAGCAGTGGAAAATCATCACCGGCTATAATGTTTATCTTATCTCCAACACCTACACCATCCATATTAAGCAGAACTGTCTTTCCCAGTGGTATTACAGGATCCTTGACATAGGTTCGGGATCCGACAAGGGCCTGCTCTTCTGCTCCGAAAGCCATGAATATTACCGTTCTCTTCAGGTTAATATCAAAATCATTCATGGCTTTTGCCACGGCCATCATTACTGCTACAGCCGAAGCATTATCATTTGCACCGGGGATGGTTTCGTAACACTTGCCCAGGTGGTCCAGATGTGCCCCTATAATTATAGCTTCCTCGCTTAAAACAGGATCTGAACCCTTTTTTATTCCTATAACATTTGCTCCTATACCATCGGGGAAATGGGTTGTACTCATCTTGATGGAAACCATCTTGCCGGTATTAAAAGACATTGGAGCAAGTTTCTTATTTATCTGCTCCACCGTTTCCTGATGATTTTTTCCGGTGCCGCTAAAAATATCATTTACCACCGAATCGCCAACATGTACATATATAAAATTTTTGTCATAAGCATTATTGGGATTACCAATAGGGCCATAATTATATATCATACCCGCAGCACCATGCTTAACCGCATTGTTCAATTTATACTGGTGGAAAGAATAATCTCTCCATGGATTGAATTTTTCTGCCCCTTCACCTGGTGAAACAGGTGCTTCCCTCTCGATAAGGATTATTTTCCCTTTAACATCAATGCCTTTATAATCATCGTAATCGAGCTCAGG
>DOZA01000391.1 GCA_003518245.1 Bacteroidales bacterium
AGATTTGTGTTTTTCGGGATCGTTTGTCTTTCGTCGTTATTTACCTCAGAGGATCCATCACTGTCATAAACAGATCCTTATTCTGCTCAATCTTGTCATTATTACCGTAAACACAGTATATGTCCTGTACCATGAGATCCTTGATCATATCCTTCATACCTGAAATATCTTCCGCTGTAGTTGACAGTACTTCATCCCTCTGTTTCTGAAAATAATCCCTTGTAATCCCATTGAAATACCTTGTAAGAGCTGTATTTCCTTTCATTGAAGCTGTTTCAGGATAATCCAGGTCAGATATGGTACCGATTATATACCTGGTCATTGCTTTTTCATCTGCTTCAAATGCTTCAAGATACCCGGCGGTTTCATCATACACCTCAAGTGATTCACTCAGGTTGGGATCACGATATGAGCCAAAGAACATATTACCTGATTGAGAGAAATTAGCAAACCCGCCATATGCCCCGCCAATGACCCTTATCTGGTTCTGCAGCCAGTCGGTTGATAATACCTGGTTCATCACCAGCATCTTACCCGACCAGTCATATCCAAGGTCTTTGAAGTTACCACCTTTAATCACATACTGGACCTTTGAAGTGGTTTTGAAGGCTTCATTTTTCTTCTCCGGGCTTAGTGACCATTCATGCAGTTCGACATCAGCCCCCGACATCGATTGGTTTAAAACTGCAAGTGATTCAGCGTATTTAGCATAATCTTTCTCGCCACAGGTAATACTGGCAATCATATTAGAGCTACGGAATAACTGAGAAGAAACTTCCTGAAGCATTGCAATAATCTTATCGGAGTTATTTTCGAAATCTTTAACCAGGTCAGACAGGAACCAGTAATATTCAAGTCCGGACATTATTTCATTATATACTCCGCTGTAGCTGCAATAGGAGTACATGCGCTGGGCAGCATAGTTAAGCCCGTTATTCCTTACGTTGGCTTCAACCCTGGCAAGGTGCCTTTCCAGAAGTGTTTTCAGACGGTCTTTATTATCATACTTACTTGTATTCAATATTTCCCCGGTAAGTTCCATCATCCTGTCGGTCTTATCCCTGACAGCCTTGGACTGTATAACCAGTTTTGGTACCACATTCTTATCATTCAAATCAGCATTATATATGGTAATATATGAATTAAACCCTCCTGTATGAATATTCAGCTCGTTATCAATTTCTCCGTATGTATAATTCTCAGTATCAAATTTACCAAGAAGGTTGGATAGCAATGAAGTATACTGTATCTTTTCAACCGGCAGTGCACGCAGGTCAAATAGCAGTTTACTGTACATAATACCATTAGAGAACTCATCAAGGTGTACCGTTTTTATCCCTTCAATATCTTTCTCCTGTGCTTCATACCACACTATATCTTTTGTAATATCACCTAGCGAGAGCAATGGTATTGTTGCCAGTGCTTCAGGGCTATCTGCCCTTTTCTGGTATTCTATTAAACCATTTGTTTCACTAATAAGTTCCTGCATAGCTTCCTTATCCATGCCTGCCTTCATTTCAGCCAGCTCAGCACTTATCTTATTATCAATCTCTGTCTGCAATCCTGGCTGCGGTTTAAGAGCCAGGAGCAGACAGTGAGTATTTGACAGAAGATCATCGCTTATCATCTGCTCCATATAGTCTTCGGTGAGTGATTTTTTAACTTCAGCAAGGGGCTTTTCATATTCGAGTCCCATGAAAGGATTACCTTCAAAGAACCAGCCGCTGCTCAGTTGCATACCATAGATCAGTCCTTTCTGTGGGCTGTCTCCTTCGCGCAGATTAAACTCCATCCTGTTGATAGTACCTTCCAGTGCTTTCTTATCCAGCCCTTCATCAACAGCTTTTTGCAATACATCCATGCTTATATCATAGAAGTTATGGAGATCTTCTTCGTTGGCATTCCTTACGATTATGTGAAATGCCGTTTGCTTGTTTCCATCAATATACGATGACACATCTGATCCTATTCCCGCTTCCTGCAAGGCTTTCCTTAATGGAGCTGATTCCTGGTTAACAAGTACATCAGACATAACATCATATGCCATATTACGTGCATAATCCGTAACCTTGCCAACAACGAAACTCAGCTGCAGGAATGTTTTGTCACCGGTATCTGAGCCTTCCAGGACAGGATAGGTTCTTACCACCCTTTTCATTTCATTAAAAGGCTCCTGCTTCTTTATTTCCACTATTTCGTCTGATCTTTCAAATTCTGAAAGGTATTTGGTATCGATAAATTCCAGTTCCTCACCAAGGTCAGCATCGCCATAAAGAATTATATAACTGTTTGAAGGATGATAATGCTTTCTGTGGAAAGCCAGAAAATCCTCATACGTCAGTTCTGGAATAGCAGTAGGATAACCCCCTGATGAGAACCCGTAACAATTATCCGGGAAGAGATTCTTGTAAACCTGGTATCCCAGTTCCCTGTTTGGGCTTGAGAAGGCACCTTTCATTTCATTATAGACAACCCCTTTGTAAACGATAGGATTTTCTTCACCGGTCAATTCATGATGCCATCCTTCCTGCTTGAATATCCGGGGATCATCATAAATAAGTGGTTTGAATGCTGCGTCCAGGTATACATTCATAAGGTTGAAATAATCCTTGTCATTCATGCTTGCTACAGGGTAAATAGTTATATCCGAACCTGTCATGGCATTAAGGAAAGTATTAAGTGATCCCTGTGCCAATACATCAAAAGGGCTTTTTACCGGGAAATTCTTTGACCCGTTAAGAACTGAGTGCTCAATGATATGTGGTGTGCCACAATCGGAATTAGGTACGGTCTTGAAAGCAACTGCAAAAAGTTTGTTGGGATCATCTGCTTTTATCTTAAATACATGAGCACCACTATTAATATGCTCAAGATGAATACATTCAGCATTCACTTCATCGATAAAGCGTGACTCGAGGGTTTTATATCCCTCGTAACTATCCGTGCTTTTACAACCAAAAAACAATGCCATAATGGCTGTAAGAGTAAATAAAGGAATAAAGATCCTTTTACTCCTGTGAATCTTCTTTTTCATAAGCTGGAAAATATTTAATGATATAATTGATAGAAAATTTGAACTAAAATTACGAATAAAAATATCCTGCAGCAAGATTATCAGCTTAATGATTCCAATACATCTTTAGCAACCTTTACACCTGACCCTTTATCAAAATTATAATTTAGCTTATCAAGCGCAGCTTCTAATGCCTGTATTACAGCGATAGCTTCTTCAGTCGTTATTTTGCCCATATGCCCTATCCTGAAATATTTATTCCTTAATTCAGGCAACAGCCCGCCAGCGACTATAACACCTGCCTTTTTCATTTCTCCAATAAATTCTGCTGCCTTTACTCCTTCAGGGTAATAAGGTGCTGATAAAGTATTTGCCGCAATATTATCAGAAGGTATCTGCTTTAATCCCAAAGTTTTCAATCCTGATCTGATTGCTGAGGCAGTCAATCCATGTCGTATGAACCTCTTTTCCAATCCCTCTGACAGGATCTGTTTAAGACTAATATTAAGTGCAGATACCAGGTTTACAGCCGGTGTACCAAAATATGCAGGCCTGTGCTCTTCATAAGCTTTCATCACCGGTAACCAGTGTGTCCAGTCAGCATAATAATTCATCACCGGGCTCTTTCTTTTATGAAAAGCATCCATCGCTTTCTGAGATGCAACAAGCAGAGCCAGCCCTGGAGGCACACCCACAGCCTTCTGTGAAGCTGTAAGTACTATATCTATACCCCATTCCTGCTGCTTTATTTCTTCCCCGGCAACTGAAC
Source organism: Bacteroidales bacterium (assembly GCA_003518245.1). Classification (GTDB taxonomy): domain Bacteria; phylum Bacteroidota; class Bacteroidia; order Bacteroidales; family VadinHA17; genus UBA9300. The sequence goes on from DOZA01000391.1 coordinate 3,783, forward strand.
ATACTCCATCAAGCACAGTCAATACTCCATATTTTCTACCCAGCTGACCTAATGGTTCAGGATCAACCCTAACAGCAGTGCTGGTATCAACATGAGTAAAAGTCAGCATCTTATATTTTCCTTTCTTCAATTCATCTTCAATAATTTCAGCGGGCACAGTCTCTCCGGGCCTGGCACTTATTATATGGCAATCAGCTCCGTACCTGGCAAGCAGTTCAGCATATCTTTCTCCGAAATACCCTGTTGAAATAACCAGAATCCCGTCATTTGTTTCTACCAGATTGGCTCCTGCCATATCCATTGCCAGTGTTCCAGAGCCGGCCATAATGAAAGCCTGTCCGTCAGGGCACTGCCATACCTGCTTCATCATTTCCAGTGAAGCTGCAAAAATATCTATAAATTCCCCCGAGACATGACTGAGGGTTTGTTTACCCATCTCAGTAAGTACTTCAGGATTAAATTCTATGGGTCCGGGTATCATCAGAAGGTTTTTCATAATGTTCAGAGATTTAGGGGTTATCATTAACTTGTTGAATTGACAGAAATGAATTTATGGTACAGTTCTTCCTGCGGAAGCAGGAGTATCATAAATATTCACAGTGTCTTCTTTATTATATCTATTAGTAGTCTTCTCTTTTCCTCATCGAGGGGCAGCAAGGGTTTTCTTA
>DOZA01000170.1 GCA_003518245.1 Bacteroidales bacterium
CCTGACACCGGTTCTTATTGGTATATTTACAATAATAGCAATAATAGCTGGTTCAGGGAACGGATTTCTCCCGGGAGCACAGGGCTTCCTGTTCTTCTTTCTTATCATTGTTCTAAGCAGATTATTTTCAAGGGCTCTTAATATAACTGTTGAAAAAACAGTTATCAATATAATGAATCAGGTAACTGGCAGTAAATTAAGAGATAGGCTGCGATCTGTATTTGAAGGCTCTATGAATGAGGCATCTGTGCTGGTGGCAGGCTTATTACTTGTTGGATTCGGAGCCCTGGATTTTGTGAAGCTGGTCCATTTCTCATGGTTGCTGGCTATAATAATAATATCCTGTATTATATATATAATATTCCTGTATAAAAAGTACAGGGAGGAATTATTAAAACTGGACGGAAGCACTGGCACAAAGCTTCCGGGAGATGAAGAAGATATTAATGAAGAATATGACTCGCTGAGTTCATCAGCATTATTCATTGACAATAATTATTTTGAATTAATAACAAACACTCAACTGCATGATATTATTACTGAGAATAATAAGATGTTGCAGGTGATAATCAAGATAGCTGAAAAAAACCATAATCCTGATATATTACCCCTTTTAAAATACCTGGGCTCAATAAAGTTAACGGATCCCGGATTAAGAGAAAAAATTAACTCACTTGTAAGGGAAATGGAAAACACCCTTGAAAAAGAAGGTTTTGGTAAGAGAAAAGACATAGTCTCAACAATCGAAGGCAGCAATAACAGGAAGCTTCAATTACAGGCAGTATTATCACAGCAGGCCCCGCCGGTGGTCACAGATATGATGAGGCTTATGCGGGATCAGGATATTGAAATTATAAGAGAATCATTATTTATTGCAGGGAAATTCAGGATAAAGGAATTATTACCCGAGATATGTGAATGTCTTGATAACCACTATATTTCCAGGGATGCCTATTCTATAATTAAGAGTTTTGGCGAAGAGGCATTTTCAGCTATGTCAGGACATTATTATCGTTCATCAGGCAATATTAAGGTGAGGCGGCTGCTTTTAAGGCTTTACGCTGAAAGCGGCAATGAGCAGGCAATAGAATTTATCCTTCCGGCATTGTGGTCTGTAAACAGGTTTTTAAAAAGGGAAAGTGCTATTGGCCTGGCCCGGTGCGGTTATAAGGCCAGTAGTGAACACCGTGAGAAAATTTTCCGGGAATTAAAGAGAATTCTTGGCTTGATTACATGGAATCTTGCTGTACGGGACAAACTGAAGAATAATAACAGTTTACTTGGTGAAGCTATTGAGGAAGAAACTGTTTGGTGGACAGAAATGATATTTAATTTGCTTTCGCTTATTTATGATAGCGATTCACTAATGACAATTAAAGAAAACCTTGGGAAGAAAAATCTGGGAAGCATAAATTGTGCACTGGAGATGGTGGATATTGTTGTAGGTAATGAAGTTAAGCCACAACTAAAGGCATTTATTAATGATATGGTTCCCGGGGAAAAAGCCAGGAACCTGCTTCGGTTCTACCCTGGCTACACAGATGAGAATGAGTTACTGGTCCAGGGAATGATTAACATGGACTATAACCATCTGGGTGTATGGGTGAAAGCATGCGCCCTGAAAGGACTTTACAATATGCCCAGGCCTGAGGAAACAGACTTTATTGTTGCACTTCTTTTTGGGGTTAATAGTGCACTGAGGGAGGAAGCCTTCAGGTACCTGAAGGATAATTATGATGATGCTTATAGTGGTTGCTCATACCGATTACCAGTAACATATCGTGAGCAGCTGAATAAGCTGCTAAACAACAGCAATAATGAGAATCAGTATATATGTGATAAGCTTAAATCATTGTCGGCGATATTTCCCGGTATTCCTAAAAACAGTTTGGTTGAGCTGGCCGAGAAAATTGAAATAATAAGCAGCGAAGAAATATCATCAATTGATGCAGGCAAGGACTTTATTATATGGCCTGCTGAGAATGTTGACCGTAATAAGGATGATGAAGTATTCATAAACTGGGATATCACAGGCCATAGATTTAATACGGGTGAAATCAGTAATGTTCATAAATATTACTATATGCTTTATATCAGGGATATAGAACTGTATCTATTCTATAATCCTGAGAGATCATCAATATTGGAAAGATATATTACCAGTATTTATGAGTAAAAAATATACAATTTACAGACTATAATAAGTCAATGATATTTAAGAAATGAAAGATAAAATGTCAGAAAAAAATCGCTCAACCAGAAAAATATCAAATCCTTTCCCTGGCCTGAGGCCTTTCAGACAGGAGGAGAGTGACCTTTTCTTTGGGAGAGAGGGTCAGAGTGAGGAAGTATTGATTAAGCTAAAAGCCAACAGGTTTGTTACTGTTATAGGTGCTTCAGGCAGTGGTAAATCATCACTTGTATTCTGTGGTGTAGTACCTGGACTGTGCGTTTCAGAAGGAAAAGAGAAGGATAGTTGGCAGGTATTAAGCATGAAACCCGGGATCAATCCGCTTGGTAATATGGTAAAGATGATTGCGGGAAATACACCTTCTGAAATGAAGCAAGGACTGGACAGCAGTATTATTGAGGGTATAATCAGGAAGGATGAAAAAGGTATTATTAACGCCGTTAATAAGCTGAAAGTAAAAAAGAATATTAAGACCTTAATAGTGATAGACCAGTTCGAGGAATTATTCAGGTATAGTGAAACTGAAAAATCAGGGCGGAAAAAAGAAGATAACAGGTATTTTATGAACCTGCTTGTTAACTCTGTTGCTGACCATGACTCAGGTATTTCAGTGATCATGACCATGCGCTCTGATTATATAGGGGAATGTGCTCATTTCCGCGGACTGACCGAACTGATTAACAGTAGCAATTACCTTGTTCCCCAGATGAATGAGGATGATTACAGGAAAGTGATCACCGGACCTGTTGAATATGCAGGTGCTAAGATTGAAGATGATGTTGTTGAACTTCTAATAAGCGATATCGGAGGCAGAACAGACCAGTTACCTGTGCTTCAGCATGCTCTAATGAGAACATGGGAGAACTGGAAATCAATGAATTTACCAGATAAGCCGATATCGCTGGCTGATTATAATGCTATCGGTAAGATGTCAGAGGCTATGTCAAAACATGCTGATGAAGCTTTTAAGGAACTGGATAACAGGGGAAAGGAGATTTGTGAGACTCTTTTCAGGACAATTACTGAGAAAGGACCCGACAATAAGGGCATCAGGCATCCTACACGATTAAAGATTATTGCTGATATTGCCCGTTGTTCAGAACCTGAGCTTATAAAGGTTATCGATACCTTCAGATCATCAGGCAGATCATTTGTCACACCCGGTGAAGACGTTGCACTGAAAGAAAACACTGTTATTGATATATCACATGAGAGTCTTATTAGGGTTTGGGAAAGTCTGGAACAATGGGTTGATAAAGAGGCAGAATCAGAAAAGATGTATTTGAAATTATCAGATACAGCTGCTATGTTCCAGGAAGGTAAATCAACCCTGTTGCGTCCACCCGACCTGCATCTGGCCCTGTCATGGAGAAGTGAAAACAAACCAACACTTACCTGGGCTGAAAGATTAAATCCTGCTTTCGAAAGGACAATGGTTTACCTCAGGACCAGTGAGAAAGAATATAATAAAGAAGAGGAGATTAAAATAAGGGCTCAGAAAAAGCGCATACACCGAAGCCGTGCTGCAGCGGCAATACTGGGTGTGGCGGCTATAATTGCAGTATTCCTTATGTTGTTTGCATTCGTAAGGCAAATTGAGGCAGTGAAACAGAAGCAGGTTGCAGAAGAACAGGAGCAACAGGCTACAGAACAAAAAATGGTAGCTGAGAACAAAGCAGCACAGGCATTACAAACTGCCAGGAAAGCTGAGGATATGATAGACATCGTAAGAAAAGATGCCAGTGAAGCCTCAAGACAAAAAGAAATAGCAGAAAAAAATGCCCTGCAAGAACGAAAGCAAAAAGAACAGGCCATGGTGACAGCCGGGGAAGCACATAGGCTCAGGATGATATCAGCAGGCAAATCATTGGCTGTAAGATCAATACAGGTAATAGGCCAGGGAGATTTACAGATGCTGCTAGCTTACCAGGCCTACCTTTTCAATAAGCGGAATAAGGGCGCTGATAATGACCCTGATATATATATGGGCCTGTATAATGTTATTAAAAATTCAGGAAACCGCCACTATAAAACATTTAAAGGTCATGAAGGAGAGGTATATAATATTTCTTTCCTGAGCGGTGGAAATGACTTTTTTTCATCCGGATCGGATGGAAGGGTGCTTAGATGGAATATGATAGATGGTATACAGGAACCGGAACGGATATATGCAGGTAATGAAATAATTGAGGTATTAACAAGCAGTAATGATGGTCAGCTGCTGGCATGTAACAGTGGGAATAATTCAATTTTAATAATCCCTGTATCAGGGAGCGATGCTGTATATGAACTTAAAGGGCATACATCAAAAGTAAATTCTCTTGCTTTTACCCCTGATAGCAGGAAACTTGTATCTGCAGGTCTTGACGGGCAGGTAATATCATGGGATATCCTGAGCAGGGAACCATCGGTACTTATTTCGGCGGATGAGGCTGTTAACTATGTAGATATCTCTGCTTCAGGTAAATACCTTATTGCCGCCACTGATGGTGGATGTTTATATTTGTGGGACCTGGATAAAAATGCAGATATCAACTCAGTAAAAACTGAAAGAGGCTCTATAAAGGTTGTAAGATTCAGGGATAGTAATACTTATGCGGTGGGTTACACCGATGGAATGTTGGAAATAAGAAATATAAATGATAAAAGTAATATTACATACCTACGTGCCCATTCAGTGGATGTAAGCGATATACAATTTAATAATCAACTAAACCAGTTGGGAAGCAGCAGTCTGGATGGATCAGTGAAAATATGGAATTATAATGACCTTACCGAACCACCGGTAACACTTGAGGATAATTATGGAGCCGTTTTTGCACTTGCTTTCAACCCTGATGGCAAATCACTTCTATCGTGCAGCCAGGGTAATAATGGTGGTAGTAATATAATAGCCAGGTCAACACACGTGGATTACATGGCGGAGAGTATGTGCAGTTTAATATTAAGAAACTTTACCCAGGGCGAATGGAGAAGATATGTTGGGAAGGATATAAAGTATGAAAAAACGTGTGAACCTGGGGATCTAAAAATAAAGATCAAGCAGATAAAAGGAGACTGACCAGTTTAATAAACTTGGTTAGTTACAATAGTATTCCGTTAAATTTCTGCCTACATTTTATTACCTTTGCTAACTTCATGACAGGGCATAATGCCTTTGTTGACAGTATCTATCTAAATTTAATTATATAATGAGCAGTAAAGTACTTCTAATGATCCTCGATGGCTGGGGTCTGGGTGATGGTTCCAGAGCAGATGTAATTTCAAATGTTAATACTCCTAATATGGACATGTTAACTCAGAAGTATCCGTCATCCAAGTTATTGGCATCTGGCGAAAATGTTGGATTGCCTGATGGACAAATGGGTAATTCGGAAGTAGGACATCTTAATATTGGGGCCGGAAGGATAGTTTATCAGGACCTGGTAAAAATTAACAGGGCAATTGAAAAGGGTGAAATAGAAGATAACAAAGAACTTAAAGAAGCTTTCATGTATGCCCGCGAAAATGACAAACAGGTTCATTTTATGGGATTACTTTCTGACGGAGGCGTGCATTCGTTGAATAAACATCTTTATACCCTGTGCGATATAACACAGAAATATGGATTGGGAAAAGTATTTATACATGCTTTTGGAGATGGACGCGACACTGACCCCAGAAGTGGGAAAGGCTTTCTAAAGGATTTAATTGATCATATAAAGGATACCAGTGTTGAGGTAGCTTCATTTGTGGGAAGGTATTATGCTATGGACAGGGATAAAAGATGGGAAAGAATAATACTTGCTTATGACCTTCTAACTAAGGGCATTGGAAAGGAAAGTGAGGATATGATCACAGCAATCCAGGAGTCATATGATGAAGGTGTAACAGATGAATTTGTAAAACCTGTTGTTCATATTGATAAAGAAGGTAAGCCCCTGGGACTTATCAAGGAAGGAGATGTGGTTGTATTTATAAATTTCAGGAACGACAGAGCTCGTGAGCTTACTATGGCATTTACTCAGCAAGATATGCCTGAGCATGGAATGAAAACTATTCCTCTTTATTATTGTACCATGACTCCATATGATGCAGAATTTAAAGGGCTTAAAGTACTTTTTCCCAAGGAAAATGTCATAAATACCATCGGACAGGTAATATCAGATGCCGGGCTTACACAGTTAAGGATAGCTGAGACAGAGAAATATGCACATGTTACTTTTTTCTTCTCAGGAGGAAGGGAAGAAAAATTCAGGAATGAAAACCGTATACTGATCCCATCTCCAAAGGTTGCCACATATGATCTTAAACCGGAGATGAGTGCTTTCGAAGTTAGAGAGGCGGTAATCAACGAGATAAGAAAAGAAAAAAATGATTTTATATGCCTCAATTTTGCAAATGGGGATATGGTTGGCCATACAGGTGTTTATGAAGCTATCCAGAATGCTATTACTGCAGTTGATAAATGTGTCGGTGAGGTTGTTCAGGCAGCAGTGGATAACAATTATGAAGTGATTATTATTGCTGACCATGGGAATGCGGATAATGCTGTTAATGAAGACGGAAGCCCTAATACTGCACATTCACTGAATCCTGTTCCATGCGTTCTTGTATCTGAGAGATTTGATAAAATAAATGAAGGAATTCTTGCAGATGTGGCACCTACCATACTCAGATTAATGGATATTGACCCACCAGAGGAAATGACCGGCAGATCACTTATACATGTCTAGATATGTTTTCGCTTGGTAAGACTATAATATCAAGTGCTGTTTTTGAGGAAAAATTTGCCTGTGACCTTCAGAAATGCCGCGGACAGTGTTGCCTGTATGGTGACTCAGGTGCACCCCTGGAAAATGAGGAAGCGGAGATACTTGAAAATTTTTTTCCGGTACTAAGAAATTATATGAGGCCTGAGGGAATAAAAGCTGTGGAAAAGAAGGGAACAAGCATGCTTGATAAAGATGGTGACCTTGTGACACCACTGATAGGGAACGCTGAATGCGCATATACACTGTATAATAATGGCATTTATTATTGTGCAATAGAAAAGGCATGGGAGGATAAAAAGATATCATTCAGGAAACCTATCTCGTGCCACCTGTTCCCTCTCAGGATAAAGAAATATGAAGAATTTGATGCAGTAAACTACGAAGAACTGAAAATATGCAAACCTGCTGTAAGGAAGGGAGTAGCTGAAAATATTCCTGTATACCGTTTCCTGGAAGAAGCTCTTGTGAGAGCCTACGGAAAGAAATGGTATAATGAGCTTTTAATTGCTGCTGAGGAGATAAAAAAGAATAAATCAGGTTAGTGCTTGATATGATAGCTACATTTACTAACTTTATTTCATGTAATCAAACTGTAAATTATGAAAGATAGAAAAAGTTATATTGAAGAAAACAAAGACAGGTTCCTTGAGGAGCTTTTCGATTTGATACGGATACCTTCAGTAAGTGCAAAAGAAGAAAATAAAGGAGATATGCTGAAGGCTGCTGAATACCTGAAAAAAAGCCTGATGGAGGCAGGAGCAGATAATGCTGAGATATACACCACCGAAGGACATCCTGTACTTGTTGGTGAGAAGATCATTGATAAATCATTACCCACTGTATTGGTTTATGGCCATTATGATGTGCAGCCGGCCGAACCTTTTGAACTGTGGAATACTGACCCATTTGAGCCGGTAGTAAAAGATGGTAAGATATGGGCAAGGGGAGCTGATGATGATAAAGGACAGCTTTTTATGCATGTCAAAGCTTTCGAATACATGGTGCGTACTGAAAACCTGCCATGCAATGTTAAGTTCATGATAGAAGGTGAGGAAGAGATAGGTTCAGAAAGCCTCAGTAAATTTCTGGATGGTCATAAGGACTTGCTGAAAGCTGATGTAATACTTGTTTCGGATACCACTATGATAGCACCCGAGATACCTTCAATTACAACAGGTCTCAGGGGACTTTCATATATGCAGGTTGAGCTGACAGGACCGAACAGGGATCTTCATTCAGGACTTTACGGTGGTGCTGTTGGTAATCCATGTAATATATTATGTAAAATGATTGCCTCACTTACCAATGAGAAGAATCAGGTTACAATACCGGGTTTCTTTAATGATGTGCTTATATCATCAGATAAAGAAAGGGCTGAAATGGCAAAAAGACCATATAATGAGGAAAAATATAAGAAATCTATTGATGTTGATGCTCTCATGGGTGAGGAATCGTATTCAACTCATGAAAGATTAGGTATAAGGCCCTCACTTGATGTGAATGGTATTTGGGGTGGTTATACTGATGAGGGAGCCAAAACTATCCTGCCTGCCAAAGCATACGCAAAAATATCTATGAGACTGGTACCTGACCAGGATTCAGGTAAGATAGCAAAGCTTTTTGAAGAACATTTCAAATCTATCGCTCCCGAGGGAGTAAGGGTTAAAGTTGAATATCTTCATGGTGGGCAAGCCTATGTCAGCCCTATTGATAGTACTGAGTATTTAGCTGCCAGCATGGCTATGGAGGAGGCTTTTGGTAAAAAACCTATCCCTGTCAGAAGCGGTGGTAGTATACCTATTATTTCAAATTTTGAGAAAACACTGGGTATAAAATCCATATTAATGGGCTTCGGCCTGGATGAAGATGCTATTCATTCACCGAATGAGAATTATCCATTATTCAATTTCTTCAAAGGGATAGAAACAATACCATTGTTTTATAAATATTACGCTGAATCTTCTTAATGGCAAAAACAAACGTTGAGATATTGCATGCGAGGTCTCTTCCATTATTTTTTACTTACATTCAGTAGTTCAATACGTGTCTCTGATACTTTGACGACCTTAATGATATAGTCGTCTATCTCGATTGAAGCATTTATTTTTGGTAAATCTCCTGTTTTTATAAGAACCAGGCCGGCAAGTGTCTCGTATTCATCAGATACGGGAAGTGCCAGATTGTATTCTTCATTAATATAATCAATCTCAGCCCTGCCTGAGAAAAGGTATTCATTATCACTGATTATTCTTTCAATAAGTTCAGAGCTGTCATGCTCATCTTCGATATCACCTACAATCTCTTCAAGTACATCTTCCAGGGTTACCATTCCGGATGTACCACCAAATTCATCTACAACAAGGGCAAGCTTTTTATTTTTTTCAACAAATAGCTTCAATAATTTATTGGCAGCCATACTTTCAGGCACAATAGGTAGTTTTCGGATTGATTCCCTTATGTTTTCAGGCGCCTTAAAAAGGTCACGCAGGCGGAAATATCCGGTTATATTATCTATTGATTCTTCATATACAAGTATATTTGAGTAGCCGGTATCAATAAACAGCTGTTTGAGGTCTTCTATTGAGCTTTCGGCGGAAAGAGCAGTTATCTCAGTACGTGGAACCATACAGGCTCTTAATTTAACATTTGACAGGTCAAGGGCTTTCTGGAAGATCTTTATATCATGCTCTTCCATGTCAGTATCGGGATCATCATCGTTCACATCACTTACCAGATCATCAAGGTCTACCTTACTGAAAACGTTCTTGCTGGCATTTTCTTCAGGTTTAATGCCAAAAAACAATCTTAGCAGGGCATTTGATAGCCTGATAATCAGTACTGTAACAGGATAAAAAAGCCCGTAAATAAAAACCGTTGGTATGCTGAATATTTTAAGAAAAAAGTTAGGTGACCTTCTGAAGAATGCTTTAGGTAAGAACTCTGCAAGTAGTAATATTATAAATGTAGAAATAATCGTTTGTATTAATAAAAGCAGGAAGTCGGCATTAATAATCTGGTTAAACAGCAGTTCAAGCGGTACGGCAATATACAGGCCGTATACAACCAGTGCTATATTATTACCAATTAGCATAGTAACTATGAATTGTTCGGGTCTGCGGCTGAATGAGGCTATGATGCCGGAACCAAAGCTGCCTACTTTCTTATCTATTTCTATTCTCAGTTTATTAGAAGAGACAAAAGCTATTTCCATTCCTGAGAAGAATGCGGAGAGTATAATGGCTACTAATATAACCAGAGCAACGTTCATTTCACAAAGTTATTTCTTTTTACGTTGCCTGTCTCTTAAATATGCCATAATGAATGCAAGTATTCCCATCCCTGCAAGGATAAGGAATCTTTCACCCCCGCTGATGATCTTGTTATGTATGGCGGCAGCTATACAAAGTACTCCTATTACTATCCAGAGGACTTCAAGTATTATAAGCGTTCTTTTATTCATCAATATATAAAGTGGCTGTTACATTTTTTATTTTCCAGTTGTCAAATTTAGTTTCAGATTCAAGGCCGTTACCCATCACTATCTGGTCTTTTTGTGTTATCCTTACATATTTATCTGTATAAATAAGATCTTTTTTTTCATTCCACATGAGTAATTCAGTTTCGAGTTTTTCTCCTTCATCATTTATTGCGATAACGTTTTCCCTTACTTCCCATAGGCCTTTGCTTTCTGTATATCTGGCAAAATTGGCGCTTATCTGCCCTGTCATATTATCTTTGCCTTCATAGAAAAATACTTCTATTCCTTCATCAAAATCGGCATATGGAACATCCTTTTTACCATAGTACTTCATCAATGGTGATATAAGCTTGAGCTCCAGTATTGCTGAATCAGTATATGAAGTTACGAAATCATGAACAACCTGGGTGGGGACCTCGGGGCTCAATGAGGCATTAACTATCTCAATTTTCTCACGGCACGACAAAAACAATGCAGTCCATAACAGGGCTGCAATGCATGATTTATTCAATATTTTTTTCAGGTTTTTCAATCTTCTTTTCTGAACCGGACTGTTGTTCGTTCATTTATCCATCCTCCTACTGTATAAGGCACCCCTTCTTCGATAATACTTATGAAAAAGAGATCTTCCTTTTTGGGAAAAAGGTTAGATACTGTCTGAATATATTCGTTAACTCTTTCAGCCAGATCAGGATCTTTTTCCCTGGCTATCCTGAAATAATCAGCTGCAACCCAGTATACCATCTGGTTTTTCAAATTATCATCGAAAGGTTTAACACTTGAGTAGGCATTACCCACAATCATATAAGCTGTACCATTTTCTGAATTAGCCTCAATAGCTTTCTTGGCATAGTTCCTGGCAACCCTGTAGTCTTCACTATTCAGTCTTAGTGTTGCCAGCTTAACATAGTAAGTTGATATTTTGGCATTATCATCTTCCAGTTTCACAGCCTCAAGATAATAGTCTTCTGCCCTGTCGAAGTTCATTTTATCATAATTCATTTCAGCCAGGTGATAGGCTGACTCGGCTGACTTTTCAATCTGGTAAAGATGTTCTGCCGCATTGTAAAACAGGTCTGAATCAGTACAATTAGCATCGCCTAGCAGAGCAAGTACTTTTTTCAATAGCTTGGCATCATCAGGATTATCAGCCACCCTCTGGGTAAATATGGGGATAAGTCCTTCACAGGTGCCTGCTCCTCCAGCCTTGAATATCATGTCTATAGTTTCTCTTGCATTAACATCAGGAGGTCTGTTTACTGCTGCTATTCTG
>DOZA01000090.1 GCA_003518245.1 Bacteroidales bacterium
TGTGCCCTGTGCTCTGTGCCCTGTGCTCCGTGCTCTGTGCTCTGTGCTCTGTACTCTTCTCCCCCTCAACCACTAATCCACTCCGGTTCCCTGGCTACCTTTGGTTTAGTTCCGTAAAATATGTCATCCAGTCTTACGGCCAGCCTGCGGAAAATAAAATTATTCCTTATCCCCCACCTTATGAAATCATGAAATGTATTCGATTTATGGGAATACGGGCACACGGCCATGCACCTGCCACAGTCAGTCCCTGCCTGGCACCAGTACGTATAACAACTTTCCTGGTTTATCTGCCACCTGAGCCCTCCTTCATGGTTTTCCCTTTCGCCAAAAGGTATACTTGATGATGGACATACACGGGCACACTTTTTACACCTTCTGCAAAAATCTATCACCGTATTATCATATCCTGGCTCATCAACCATAAGAGGTGCATCCGTTGTCACAACAGCTATCCTCACCCTTGGCCCCAGGTCTGGTGTCATCAGCAATCCCATCCTGCCAATCTCGCCCAGGCCGGCATCCCTGGCCACAAGCGGACATATTACATCATAATTGGCATCTATATGTGTTTTTGCCTCATAACCAAGGTTCCTCAGTGTAAGTGCCAGCTGTGTGGCTATCATCCCCGATCTGAGATACTGCTGTGCAGACTCCATAACTTCAGGAGCCTGCGGACCTGTCATGGTAAGCTCATAGTCCATCTCCACGGTAATTGCTATACCATATTTATGCTTATTAATTACCTCCTTCCCGTACCTCTCTTTTCTTCCTCCATAAGTATAGAAATGATAATCCTTCATCTCTGTGATACCCACACTATGCGCCCCCATCTTCCTTGCCCATGACTTTATGAATTTTGATAATTCATCTTTGTTATCTGAGGTGAAGCATGCTTCGCCTCTACTCTGTGCCCTGTGCTCTGTGCTATGTGCTTTTTCCCGATAGGGAAAAAAAGTTTCCACTGCCTCAAAGCTTGCATTAGCACAGGCAAAGGCATACCTGTTATAATTAGCAGCCTCAGGACTCAGGAGCCCCGGTTTCAGTCTGAAAGCATCATCCTTCTCCCTGTTTCCGGGACGCATTCGGTAATAATCATCAAACCTTTCCTCCCCCGGCTTTATTTCATTTCGCGAAAACATTGTATCCCGTTCATCCCTGTGCCTCACAGGAACAGCAATCTCATACTGTTTGCCTTTCAGCGGCAGGAAGAGAAGCAATACTATTAATGAAATAACTAACAGGAAGACATAAAGTACTATCATAAGTAGTTAAATCTGTATGGTTTGAATGTTTGAGGGCCTAACCCTGAACTCAGAACACAGAACTCTGAACTCATAACTCAAAACTCATAACTCAAGATATCCTTCAAGATAACCATACCTCTCCGTCAGCCTGCCCTCTTCACAAATAGTTGCCCTGTCGAGCATATCTGAAGGGCCTCCTGTAAGCAGGTCATCCATTATATGCCCTATCATCTGGTTTCCGAAATCAGCAGAGGCATCCCTGGGCAGCTCGCCCGGCAGGTTATCAACAGACATAACAGTTATATTCTCAGGATTGACGAATGGTTTTTCCTCAAGCCTTGTATAAGGGTTATACCCGTAGAATGGTTTATCTATTGTTGTAGCCCTTATGGTAGAAGGTATCGGGCCGTTTATATCACAGCTTACATCAGCTATCACTGATATTTTCCAGTCTTCATAGAGCATATCCTCGGGAGCAAAGAACCTTGGTGATTCGGGATCCCAGAAGTGAGCGGCTACAAATATATCAGTAACACGGGTATATGGTTCAAAAGAAGATACATATTCAGTCGGATTTTTCACGAAATCATCAAAGCTGAAAAGCTTGCCATCTTTCCTTCTTGTATAGTCCTGTGGCCCTATCTGGCATACCACCGGGGTGTCAAATTGTTTTGAAAGGAAGTCCCCGGGGCTTACTCTTACAGCATTGGTATTGCTTATTGTCTCCATTGCTCCTCCTGCTACTCTTCCTTCACCGGTAACAAGTATTTTCAATCCCGGTATCAGGTCTATCATTTTCAGGCCTGCCCATACTTCATCAAGGTCTTTGCATTCATGGCAGGGTTTAAGGTTGAACCTGTCTGTACGTATACCCCTGGCCCTAAGTCCATTATAAGCACCCACTATGCCGGCCCAGCGACCAAAGGCAACAACCCTTGCCCCGTTATCCCTTGTCAGATATTCATAATCGATAAGCTTAATCTTATCCTCAACAATCATTTTGAACATCTCCCTGTTATAAGGCTGTTCTTTTGCCACATGAGCAAAGAAGAGATATGTTTTCCCGGGGATAAATGTTGATTTATCCACTTCCTTTACTCCCAGCAGTATGTCACAATCACCCAGGTCTTCCTTTACCGGTATTTTAAGGTACTTATATTCATCATCCGAGTAGCACCTTATATTGCTGGGTTGTACAAAGAATTCCACATCGGGATATTTGATCTGCAGGTCCACTATTTGCGATGGTGTCAGCGGTACCCGCCTGTCGGGTGGTGTTTTTGTTTCTTTCAGTATTCCCACTTTAATTCTCTTCTCCATGATATCTCTTTTAATGATTACTAGTGCACTGTGAATTTACGAATTTCGGCTCAATTTTTGAGGGTAAAATATGGGTATTGTATAACATATTTTTGTTGTACCTTTATTCATTCTATAATAATCGTTCTTTAAAATATACATACAACCGGTAAAAGGCAAATAGAGGTTGAGAAGTTGAGAGGTTTAGTGGTTGAGAAGTTTGTTGAATTGTTTAATCGTTAAACTGTTGAACTGGGTTGTTTAACTGTTTATCGTTGAATCTGAAAAATAGAAGGCTTTTAGATTATTAGAACGCCTCTAACTGCTTCACTATCCCTATAAATACTTGTATCTTGCGACTTGTATCTTGTATCTTTACTTTATACTTTTGTCTTTTGTCTTTCATCTTTTGTCTTTTGTCTTTTGTCTTTCATTTGGGGCTGACATGGTTTCGACAGCAGGATGAGGAGGTATGTAAGCATGCAGAGTGTGG
>DOZA01000192.1:0-6546 GCA_003518245.1 Bacteroidales bacterium
AGGATCATACAGGTTCTCCAGGCTTGGTCTGAAGAAACTGCTGGCTTCTTCATAGCTGGTTATGCCGTGCTGAACCATAAGATTGGCAAGCGCTACAGGCACATCAAGGCTATTCATAAGCTGCTTCATAACAACACTATCGCCTGCTTCTTTTATGATCCATTTTTTTTCCATAATCAGTTTATCCAGTTTATTCTGAAAACCTTCTCAAAATTTTTCTTTACAATTAGCTTAGCTTTATCTAAATCCTGTTCTTCCCCAAGTTCCCTGGCAACTGAAGTAACATCCTTATCAATATACCCGCATGGATTAATATATTTAAAATAATCGAGGTTGGTATTTATATTGAATGCAAATCCATGCATTGTAATAAACCTGCTTGCCTTAACTCCAATAGCACAAATTTTCCCCGCTTTGCCCTGTATATGACTATCAAGCCACACCCCGGTAGCCCCATCCATCCTTCCTGCCTTTATCCCGTACTCCTCCAGCGAGAGTATTATTGTCTCCTCTATGCTATGAATATATTCCTTAAGTGTCATTCCAAATTCTTCAAGATCAAGAATCGGATAGCCCACTATCTGCCCCGGGCCATGATAGGTAATATCTCCCCCCCTGTTAATCCTGTAAAAGGAAGCATCTTTTGCCTGCAACTGAATCTGATCAATAAGCAGGTTACTGTCTGAGCCACTCTTTCCAAGGGTATAAACATGAGGGTGCTCCACGAATAACAGCCTGTTCAACTGTCTTTTTTTCATGGCAGGCTCAAGAGTACGATTTTCCAGTTTTATATCCATGAGATCCCGGAACAATTCTTCCTGGTAATCCCAGGTCTCCTTGTAATCGCGCAAACCTAAATCCTCATAAACACCTTCCCTGTCCACCTAAATATATAATATTTACTTTATTACTATACAACATGCTTCTCGGCATGATAAGATGATCTTACCAGTGGATGACTCTCAACAAAGAGAAATCCTTTTGCCAGGCCCACATTTCTGTATTCCTCAAACTTTATGGGATCAACATATTCGACTACCTCCATATGATTAAGTGAGGGTTGCAGATACTGGCCTATGGTGAAAACAGAACAGCCGGCCTCAATAAGATCATCCATTGTTTTATATATTTCACTCTCCTGCTCTCCAAGCCCGAGCATAATGCCAGACTTTGCCCTTACACCATGAGCATTTATATACCTTATCACCTCCAGGCTGCGCCTGTATTTTGCAGCTGATCTTATTACCGGTGTCAACCTCTCTACTGTCTCTACATTATGGGATATTACCTCGGGGCCCGCATCTATCACTCTTTTAATATCTTCCTCCACCCCCCTGAAATCAGGTATCAGTACTTCAATAGTAGTCCCCGGGTTCACCTCTTTGACCTTTCTTATAACTTCAGCCCAGATTGCAGCACCACTGTCAGGCAGGTCATCCCTGTCAACAGAGGTGATCACACAATGCTTCAGACCCATAATCTTTACTGATTCGGCAAGGTTGGCGGGTTCATCAGGGTCAGGAGGATCAGGTTTGCCTGTGGCTGTACCGCAAAATTTGCATGACCTTGTACAAATATCTCCCAGTATCATGAATGTTGCCGTACCTGCATTCCAGCACTCTCCTATATTAGGACAATTGCCACTCTTGCATATAGTGTGCAGGTGCTTCTTTTCCACAAGATTCTTTACCCTCGTGTAATTCTCACCACTTGCCCTTTGCATCTTCATCCATTTAGGCAACCTTCTGCTAGTCAGTGATTTATCATTTACCGCCATCATCCCTTATAATAGTATACAAAGCTAATTAAAATACAGATATTAACCTATTTTTTGGATATGGCTGATTGATAATGGATTGTAATGAAACAGGTAAATACTGCCCTCCCAATTATCCCTGATTACTGAAAGTAATGTATAAAAAAAGGCCAAAAAAACTGTTTTCAATAATCACTAACAGCATTCTGCTTATAAACATGCTTTATGATTAAATATTATCAATTTTATCTGTAGAATAAGCCAATAGATTTTCTATATTTAGTAGTTTAAAATTTTTACTCTTTTTAACCTGAAAAAATTAAAATAATGAATTACTACAAGCTGCACAGTTTATCCTTTGTGTTTATTATCCTCATTCTTTTTACAGGAGTATCAATTGCACAGGATAACGATAATCTTTATTCTGAAAGTTGTACGAGCATAATGGCAGGCAGGGACGCCAGTGTCGATGGCTCGGTAATGACCAGCCATACCTGCGATGCTTATTACCGCACATGGCTGGAGTTTGTACCTTCAAAGGAATATGAACCCGGTACCATGCATCCTGTACGGTGGGGCACCATGCATACCAGCTCGAGATGGAGCGAAGAGAATATTGAAATCAAGGGTGAGATACCGGAGGCAGAAAAAACATATGCATACCTTAATACAGCCTATCCATGTCTTAACGAAAAACAGCTTGCCATAGGCGAGTCTACGTTTGGAGGCAGAAGGGAACTAAGAAATGATAATGGTCTGTTTAAGATTGAAGAACTTGAGAGGATAGCTCTTCAGAGATGTACAACTGCCCGTGATGCCATAGAATTAATAGGCAAACTTGTAAAGGAATATGGTTATGGCGACTCAGGTGAAAGCATCACCATAGCTGACAAAAATGAGGTCTGGCATCTTGAAATAATGGGTGGAGGACCTGATAAGGTTGGCTCTGTATGGGCTGCACAGCGTATACCTGATGATCATGTGGGTATCTCAGCAAATATCTGCAGGATAGCTGAAATAGATCTGAAAAATGAAGACTATTTTATGGCATCTGATAATGTTTATGAGCTGGCAAAAAAGATGGGATTCTGGGACGGCAGGGAAACATTCAAATTCTATAAGGCCTACTCAGGCAGAAAACCTTTCAGTTCGAGGGAATATTTTGTCCTTAGCAGCCTTGCCCCCTCCCTGGGTTTGGATTATGAAGATGAAGAATTACCTTTCTCTGTAAAACCTGAGAAAAAGGTAAGTGTACGTGATATTATGGAGTTCTACCGGACCACCTATGACGGTACTGAGATGGAAATGATCAGGAATCTTATAGCACCTGTTACAAGAAGGGATGAAAAAGGAAACAGGTATACCGATACAATTATAAGCCCTGTTGCCCACCCATGGATGTCAGGTGATATGCGTAACCTTCTTAACAGCCTTAAAGAAGGGGCGGTTGAAAGACACAGGCCCATAGCTGTCCAGTATTGTGCTTATTCATTTATAGTACAGCTTCGCGACTGGCTGCCTGATGAAATAGGTGGAAGAATATGGTTTGGCCTGGATGTGCCAAGATTAAGCCCAAGGATACCAATATACGCAGGTAATATGAGCCTCCCTGAGAGCTTTTATGTATGTGGCCAGGATCACTTCAGCACAGAGTCGGCCATGTGGGCTTTCCGCAGGGCTAACAGGCTGGCTATGGTTAACTGGGGACAGGGCAAAGAAGTAATAGAACCGGTAGTAATGGAATTCGAAAACAAAGCATTTGATGAAGCAGATTATATTGAAAAGAAGGCTCTTAAGCTTTATGAAGAAGATCCAATGATGGCCAGGCAATTCCTTACAAGGTATTCCAATGATTTTGCCAGGGCAGCAGTTGACCGCTGGTGGGACCTGGGTGATGAGCTATGGGTTAAATTCAGGTGGAGTTTTTAAATAATATATTATGAGTGATACAAAGTTTTCAGTTAACAGTAACCACAGGTGGACTATTGGTGATTTTCCGAAAGTAGGTATAAGACCCGTAATTGACGGCCGCAGAAAAGGGGTAAGAGAATCGCTGGAAGGACAGACTATGAACATTGCCAGGGCGGCAGCCAGGCTTATAAGCTCAAACCTCAGGTACCCTGATGGGGGTAAGGTTGAATGTGTCATTGCAGATACGACCATAGGAGGAGTGGCAGAGGCAGCACAGTGCGAAGAGAAATTTATGGCAGAAGGTGTAGGATTATCACTTACTGTCACACCGTGCTGGTGCTACGGTAGTGAGACAATAGATATGGACCCGCTGCGACCGAAAGCAATATGGGGATTCAATGGGACAGAACGGCCGGGGGCAGTATACCTGGCTGCTGCACTGGCCGGCCATTCGCAAAAGGGATTGCCTGCCTTTGGTATATATGGCAGGCATGTGCAGGATGCCGGTGACAATACCATCCCCACAGATGTAGAGGAAAAAATATTAAGGTTCGTGAGGGCTGGCATAGCAGTAGCATATATGTTAGGTAAATCATACCTTTCAATGGGTAGCGTTTCAATGGGTATAGCAGGTTCCATTGTCAACGAGGAATTCTTCCAGGAATACCTGGGTATGAGAAATGAATATATTGACATGAGCGAGTTCAACAGGAGGATAAACGAGGAGATATATGATAAGAATGAGTTAAGCAGGGCCCTGGAATGGACCAGAAAATGGTGTAAGGAGGGTAAGGATACAAATGATAAGCCAAGGTACGGGGAAGAAAAAGAAAAAGACTGGGCAACAGTTGTTAAAATGACTCTTATTGCACGTGACCTGATAGCAGGAAACCCACGGCTCAAAGAAGCAGGATTTGGTGAAGAAGCAATGGGACATAATGCTATACTGGCCGGCTTCCAGGGACAGAGACAATGGACTGATCATATGCCTAATGGCGATTTCATGGAAGCCATCCTCTGCTCTTCTTTTGACTGGAATGGTATACGTCCGCCACACCTGCTGGCTACTGAAAACGATAGCTTGAATGGCGTTTCAATGTTGCTTGGTTATATGCTTACAAATACCACCCAGATGTTTTCGGATATAAGGACCTACTGGAGCCCTGAGGCCATAGAGAGGGTAAGTGGCCATAAGCCGGGAGGGAAAGCCGAAAATGGGCTTATACACCTTATCAATTCAGGAGCATCAGCACTTGACTTCTCGGGCAGACAGGAAAAAGACGGGCAGCCGGTGATTAAACCTTTCTGGGAGATCAGTTCGGATGATGTTAAAGCCTGCCTCGAAGCCACCAGCTGGCCTGCTGCAGTAACCGAATACTTCAGGGGGGGCGGTTTCTCATCACAGTTTGACACACGGGGTGGAATGCCAATCACTATATCCCGTATAAATATAGTCAAAGGACTGGGACCGGTATTGCAGCTGTCCGAAGGATGGACGGTTGAATTACCTGAGGATACTCATCATATACTGACAGACCGTACAGATCCCACCTGGCCCACTACATGGTTCGTACCCAGGCTGACAGGAGGAGATGCTTTTAAAGATGTGTATTCGGTCATGGCCAACTGGGGTGCCAACCATTGTGCCTCAAGTTTCGGACATATAGGAGCCGATCTGATCACCCTGGCATCCATGCTCAGGATACCCGTTAATATGCATAATATACCTTTTGAAAAAATATACCGTCCATCAGCCTGGAATGCTTATGGTATGAACCTGGAAGGAAGCGATTACAGGGCCTGTGAGGTGTACGGGCCATTGTATAAATAATTGGTTTGAATGGTTTGAACGCCTGCCTGACGGCAGTCAGGTTTGAATGTTTGAAATCCTGCATGCCTTGGACATAGAACAATATTCAAACCTCTCAAACAATCAAACAAAAAAGAAAGGGTATGCACGAAGGAAGAATATCAATTGTCTTTGATTGCGGTGCCACCAACGTAAAGGTGCATGCAATAAATGAAAAAGGTGAGATAATAAAATCACAATCTTATCCCAATAATACACGTCCCGATCCTTTTTACCCTGAATACCGCATATGGGATGTTGATGAGATATGGGACACGTTTTGCAGGGCTTCACGTAAGGTAACAGCCGCTGTCCCGCTAAGTAATATTATTGGTGTAAGTGTAACAACTTTCGGGGTTGACGGCGCCCTTTTCAACATGGAGGGTGAAATGCTCTACCCTATGATATCATGGCAGTGTGAGCGTACAACAGCGGTAATGAAGGATATAGGTAAATATATTCCGCTTGAGGAACTGTACCGTGAATCAGCCTTGTTGCCCTTTAATTTCAATACCATTAACAAGCTTATATGGCTCAGGGAAAACCAGGCTGACCTGCTTGAGAAAGCCCACAGGTGGCTCTTCGCACCATCTATATTCACATGGATGCTCAGCGGGGAAATGAAGAATGATATTACCATGGCCGGTACATCCATGCTAACTTCGGCTTCAAAAAGGAACCTGTCACAACTAATATTGAATAGTATAAATATTGATCCAGGCCTTTTCGGCAAGCTCGCTGAGGCTGGTGAGATCATAGGTCATGTAAATGCCCGTGCTGCAAATCTCACCGGTTTACCCGAGGGAATACCCGTTGTAGCCAGTGGACACGATACCCAGTTTGCTGTCTTTGGCTCAGGTGCCGGTGTAAATCAACCAGTACTGAGCTCAGGAACATGGGAGATACTGATGGTTCGTTCCAGGAAATACAGGTCGGACAAGGAGCAGCTTGATAATGGAATAAGTACCGAGCTGGACCCTCTTCCTGGCCTTTATAATATTGGCAACCAGTGGATTGCTTCAGGCATGCT
>DOZA01000192.1:6593-6952 GCA_003518245.1 Bacteroidales bacterium
CCATGGCAGAGAAAGTGCCACCCGGCAGTAAGGGTGTAAGGATTATACCGGCATTCTTTGAAGAGAGCGGAGAGCAAGGTGGTGGACAGATCAAGGGCCTGAGTATGGAATCAACACGAGAGGAGATTTACAGGGCTATGCTTGAATCACTGTCGCTCAGGTTGAGGGAAGGAATGATGGCACTTGAGAAAGCCGGTGGATTCACTACCAATAATATATTATGCGTGGGAGGAGGATCAAAGAACAGGCTCTGGAACCAACTCCGGGCAGATATTACAGGAGTGCCAGTAACCGTTATTGATAAAAAAGAAACCACTGTGCTGGGAGCAGCAATGTTTATAATGTATGCCGCCGGACTG
>DOZA01000374.1 GCA_003518245.1 Bacteroidales bacterium
TATAAAAATGACGATTACAAGCCCTATTTATATAAGACAGATAATTATGGTGAAACATGGAATAAAATAGTAACAGGAATAGATAATGAGCACTTCACAAGAGTGGTAAGGGCTGATCCTTTGCGAAAGGGCTTGCTGTTTTGTGGTACTGAGTCAGGGATGTATATTTCGTTTAATGATGGCGATACATGGTCTCCTTTCCAGCTTAACCTGCCCGTGGTACCCGTCACTGACCTGGCAATAAAGGGAAATGACCTGGTGGTGGCAACACAGGGAAGATCATTCTGGATTTTTGATTACCTACATCTTTTGCGTAATATGGATAAAAATATGCTTTCAGATAATTTTATCCTGTTCGGCCCTGAGGATACCTACAGGATTGATGGCAGGCCGGGTGGTGGCCTATTTACCGGGCAGAATCCTTTGCCTGGTGCCGTGACATGTTTTTATTTAAAAGATGAACCAGGTGAGGATGACATCATAAAGCTTGAATTTATTGATCGCAACGGTAACGTAATACGATCATTCAATAGTAATACAAAGGATCTTGAAATTGCCTCACATACTGCATTCGAAAAGATGGAGGTTAAGAAAGGGATTAATATAGTTTCATGGAATCTGTCATATCCTGGCGCATTGAGGGTGCCGGGGATGATTCTATGGGGAGGTAATCTTAATGGACCAACAGCAGTGCCTGGTAAATACAAAGTGCGACTGACGGTTAAAGGTGAATCTATGGAATTAGAATTTGAAGTATTGCAAAATCCAAATTCATCGGCCAGTGCTGCAGATATCCAGGAACAGTTTGATTTTATTATTGCTATACGTGACAAGCTTACTGAGACGCACCAGGCTATTTCCGACATAAGAGAACTAAGGAATGATATAGTTGATGTTGAATCAAAGTTGAATAAAGACGATCACAGCAACATTATTGAAACTTCCGGTAAGATAAAGGATGATCTTACGAACATTGAAAAAGCTTTATACCAGACAAAGAACCGGTCCCGACAGGATCCTCTTAATTATCCTATAAAACTTGGAAATAAGCTTGCAGCATTAAATGGTGTTATAGCTACCGGCGACTGGAAACCAACTCACCAGTCATATGAAGTTAGGGATGAGCTTGTATCGGCGATAGATAAACAGCTTGAGAGGTTTTATGAGATACGTGAAAACAAAATACCTGAGTTGAACAGGATGCTGCTTGAAGCTGAAGTGGAATATATAAAGTTGGATTGATGAATTAGTGACCTTCCAAACTTATGGTGAAAATAGCAGAATAATAGCCCCGGTTTATTTTTTCCAAAACTCTGTTACGACAGCAACTGCAGATCCTTTATAGTCTTCCGGGATTATTAATAACAATATGTTTTCCGTATTGGATCTTATCACATAATCATGTTTTGAGACCTGGATATCAGATTTATTATCCCGTAATTCAAAATACAAATCTGATGCAACATCATCCTCTTCATTATATTTATGCAAACGAAGCACTAAATCACTATTAGCAGAAGAAGACCCAATAAGGTAAAACCTGAGATTGTAGCCGACTGTAAATGTAAAGCGAACTGTTTTTGTTGTCTCTTTGCTTAAAACTGAGGTATTGCCATTATGTTCGATTGTAAACAGAGGAACGATTGTATCAGCGTCACTATAGTCAATCTCAATTTCTTTTTCAATCATTTTTTTCATATCATCAGGATCTGTAATAGTCTGGCCTTCAGATGTAATACTTAATAAACTCAACATGCATAAAGCATAGATGCAATAATTAAATCTCATTTTTTCCTAATTTTTTCTAAATATAGGTCTTGTAAGTCAAAATTATAAATCGGATCACCTATTATAATTACCTCGTTGCCTCTATTAATGAGGAATGTTCTGTATAACTCATTCTTAGGATAATTATTAAGATCATAAAATCTATACTCCGGATCAATATAAATATTCAAATCCTGAGGAAGTTGGTTCCAATAGTGACTTAATAAATAATCATAATCCCTGGCAAACAGGATTATCATAACTTCAGCGTTATCATGCTGCCCAATTTTACTGTAGAATTGATATAGATTAAAAATATCCTCAATACAGTTGGGACAATCTGCCGATATGAGTGATATTAATCTGAAATTATCGGAATCTGAGATTAGGACGGGAGTCATTATAGAGTTTGTAAAACAAAATAAAGAATCTGGCAACACTATTTCCTGGCCATACCATTTTTCTAAAACCACTTCTATTGGTTCAATGTGATCATTATTGTGATTACCGCATGCGATAACTATTAATAGAAATGCAAAAATCATTTGTTTGAAATGCAATTCCATTTTATTCTCAATATAGATTCTTTGGCAATTCATAATACACAATACCTGCTTCTTTTGAAAACGTTACGATTCTACCATTTTCGTAATCAATATCAAATGAAAACACTTCATGATCAAGATTAATCTTTGCAACAGGTTTAGCTTCCCAGTTATATATATGAATTTCTTTCATTGAAATATCCTTAAGGCTTTCGCTATTTTCAGCATTGCTATTATATAAACGGTATATAAATTTTTCATTAGAACGCACATATGAAACCAATCGAATCCTTTGGTCACTATTTAAATCAGGAACATCAAGATCGTGATACAATTCACGAGAGCTGAATTTAATACCTCCCTTATCATCAACAATTACAATTAAATCAGAATACCTGTATGTAACTACAAATAGTTGTTTTACAGGGTGATGGTTTATGAAGTAATATAAAAGTGTTCTGATATTTTGGTAAAAAAGATCTTTTGAACTGTATAAACCAATCTCATTATTCAATTGCAACTCTTCCTGCAAATTGCCTCGTATATCAAAAAAGGAGGCCAATATTGAGGGATCCTCATTAACATAGTAAAACAGGTTATCACGGTAATGTGAAAAATAAATAATAACTTGCCTTGCTTCAATGGGTATAAATTCAGTTGGTTTGTAGTCTTGATTAATCGATATATCTCCAATACTGAATTTCCAAAACCGTTTCTTCCCCTGATCCATGAACCAGATAATACCATTATCCTTTTCAATGTCGGTTGAAAAAGGATTACTTATTTCACCTGGACCTCGTCCTGTACTCCCGTTTGAACAAATGTAATTGTATGTGTTTTTGTTGAAAAGGTGGATTTGTTTTTCACTCTTGGGAGTATTGGTTAAAATTAGCAATGAGTCATATATGTGTACCAAACCCTGCAAGAAAACTTTTTCTATTTCTGGTATAGATCCTTTAAGTGAGATAGTTCTTGGGAATCTTTCAGTGTCACCGTGTGTACAGGATTCCGATAAAATTGATACAAAGAAAACTAATATGATAATTTCTCTCATTGGCAGGTAAATTAAATAAGAATCCCTTTTATCAGATTTGTATAGTATTATTGATAAAAAGGATTCAATTAGTTAATAATTAATCAGGGTTATTTAGACACTGACCAGTTGTACCGATACCCACATTTGAAAACAAAAGAAGGCACTGTGAAGGAAAATTACACATAACACATAATTCCCATGGATCAGCACCTTTAGTCATACATCCATTTGTGCAACGTGCTCCCCACTCATCAATAGGCACAGAAGTAATCGCCGCAAGGTTTTCCTTTATTGTAGATTTTACCTCACTCTTAGATTCAGACCGATTGGAAAAACTACCAAACATAAATATGGATGATAGAAAAACAATAGTTAATATTGCTTTTGTTGGCGAATTTAGATACGTAATTAAAAGAATTAGATTAATAATACTTACCTTATATCTGTTTATTTAAGTACTGCTTTTCCCGGAAATATATGACTTGACAAAAAGAAGATCAAATAACATGTCATAACAAA
>DOZA01000257.1 GCA_003518245.1 Bacteroidales bacterium
GGTAAGGGAATTTACATGCAAGTAATTGATGATGCAGAGCTTGGGGATGAGGGCTATGAGCTTAATATAGGCAAGAAGCTGGTAATCATTTCCGCCGGCTCGGATGCCGGATGCTTCTATGGCGCACAGACCTTTCTTCAGTCACTGCTTGTAAAGGCTGATGACGACGAACTATTCAGCACCCCCACTGTCACCATAAGGGATTACCCTGAATACTCGTATCGTGGTTTCATGCTTGATGTGGCCCGTCATTTCTTCAGTGTTGAGGATGTTAAAAGGGTGATTGACCTTATCGCCATGTACAAGATGAATGTGTTGCACCTGCACCTCTCCGATGACCAGGGATGGCGCATAGAGATCAAATCATGGCCCATGCTCACCGATATAGGTGGCGGCACTGAAGTGGGTGGCGGCGAAGGAGGATATTATACCCAGGAGCAATATACAGGGATAGTGGAATATGCCCATGAACGTCATATCACTGTTGTCCCGGAAATAGATATGCCAGGGCATACCAATGCCGCGCTGGCATCCTATGCCGACCTGAACTGCGACGGGGTGGCACCTGAACTATACACAGGGACAGATGTGGGTTTCAGTACCCTGTGCACCGACAAAGAGATAACCTACCAGTTTGTTGATGATGTGGTGCGCGAGATAGCAGCGCTAACACCAGGGCCATGGTTTCATATTGGTGGCGACGAGTCACATGTGACGGCACATGACGACTATGTATATTTCGTTAACCGTGTACAGGATATTGTTGCTGATCATGGCAAAAAAGTTATCGGATGGGATGAGATTGCCAATGTAAATATGGTGGAAGGTACCACTGTTCAGTACTGGGACGATGTTGAGAACACCACTTTGGGAGTGGGTAAAGGAGCAAGGGTGATAATGTCACCGGCAGCATATGCCTACCTGGATATGCAGTACGATAAAAGTACACCGCTGGGATTACACTGGGCAGGTTATATTGAGGTCGATCATGGCTACAACTGGGATCCTGAAACACTGGTAGAGGGAGTTGCAAAGGACAATATCATGGGAGTGGAAGCGCCTCTTTGGTCCGAGACCATTACCAATATTGACGAATTGGAATACATGGTTTTCCCCCGGCTCCCCGGATATGCCGAGATAGGATGGACATCACCCTCTCTACGCGACTGGGATACTTACAGGTTACGCCTGGCCAACCACGGCCAACGCTTTGATGACCTGGATATAAACTTCTACCGCTCACCCAGGGTGCCCTGGTAAAGATCCCCCTTTGAACCGAGTACCGCGCTAGAGGGACGATTTGACAACACCCTTACCCTGAGCAGGATATTCAAAGACTAAAAAGCATATTGTCCTACCATGCAAAGCGCAATCCGAGTGCGCCACCCCAGCCCAGACCGTTAACCTCACCCAGGAAATCCCAGATGGGTCGTGTATCAAGGCTGATAAGGAAAGGTAGGTCTTTGAAATTATATTCTATGCCTATCTGTCCGCCAAGGCCTATATTAATTGAACTGTCGTATTCATAGTTATCATATGAGATACTTGCACCTGGTCCCAAGTACCAGCTGAACCCGCCCATTAGGTGCCAGTCCCAGTGATATATACCTATCAGGGCAATTCTGGCATTGTCATTTTTAGAACCGAAGCTAGCATCTAGTTCCAGCCTGTTCCTATTATTAAGACCTTTCTGGAAAGACAGCTCGGCACCATTAAAATTATCGCCACCGTAAAGACGTGCACCCAGGGCAAAGGAATTGACCTGGGCCGAAGCAAAAGCAGCAATGCTTATAAGTGTAAAGAACAGAAACAGTTTTTTCATGATAAATAAAATTAATTTTCCATTACCCATAGGGCTTTCCGGAAATGCCACTTTTGTCCTGTGGTTACTATTCTCCGAAGTGAAGCTAAAGATAATATAATGATGAGTAAGATCAATAAGGAACATAGTCAAATATTGTTCCGATTATTATTATCGACATGGCGAAGAAACCCAATACGCATAATGAACCTGTCATATAAACCGAACCTGTAAATCCGCAGTCCCTCCGTCTTTAGCCTTCCCCGTCCTCTGAAGTCCCGAGGACCAGGGACGAAGGAGGAAGCCTCAACCTTAACCTTGTAAACTGTATCAATCCATTCCTGCAAATACTATTTCCTGCTCATTCCCGTTATCCATTAAATAACATTAATCGTTCACAATTCTGATTTATTGTAAAAATGAAAAAACTACAGTACAGGTTTATCCCGATTATTGCTTTAGCACTGATGGTGTTTAATATAAGCTTCGGCCAAAGGCCCCTTCCGGATGAGCTCCTTAATAACACGATTGAGGGACAGATAAATTACCTGGAGGAGAGAACCAGGATTTACGAGAATTACCGTGCAATAAGGGAGGATATGTTCCAGAAGATCAACAGCAATGTTATGGATTCGCTTACTGCATACAAGGGTGAAATCGTCGTTTTAAATGCTACTATCAGGGCATTAAACAGTACCAGGGATTCGCTGAATGAAACCCTTGAAGACACAAAATCAAGCCTGAAGGAGGTTACCCGTACAAAGAACGAGATCAGTCTTTTCGGATGGCAGCTCAACAAGGTTGTTTATAATTCTGTTATGTGGATGATTATAGCTGTATTATTATTTCTGCTGGCATTCGGATTTATCCTCTTTAAGAAGAACAGGATCACTACCAGGAAGACCAGGGAGGAAATAAAAAATCTCAGGGAAGAGTTTGAAGAATATCACCAGTCATCAAGGCTGGCCCGTGAGAAGATGACAATTGATCATTTCAAAGAAATTCAGAAGCTGAAGGAGAAGTGATCCTTCGTCTTTCGTCTCTTGCCCTGAGCCTGTCGAAGGATTTGTCGGGTTTACCAATCAACAAATTAACCAGTTAACCTTGAAGACTGCAGATTGTGAACGGTTAAACAACCAGGCCTCAGGGATGGTCATAGAAATAATTTTGGTATCGGATAATTTTTCAGGATGCGGTTCAATACCTATCATTAACCTGATGGTTATATTTTTTATCTCCGTTCTTAACCTTCAGTCACAGGACAGGTATCGCGTAACGAAACCTGACAGCGAGATTGTATTTGACGGCTTATGCAATGAAGAAGCCTGGAGAAATATTGAACCTTTTAAGCTGATAACATTCGCACCGGATTATGGAGCCGAG
This sequence comes from Bacteroidales bacterium, assembly GCA_003518245.1. Lineage (GTDB taxonomy): Bacteria > Bacteroidota > Bacteroidia > Bacteroidales > VadinHA17 > UBA9300. The sequence continues at coordinate 3,185 of DOZA01000257.1, forward strand.
CCATCTGAAAAAACGGAGATCAGGATAGCATATGATGAGACTACGGTCTATGATCATATAAATAAACCCGAGTGGAATATAGGACTCGACACCAAGATGAGAGTGTCAGATAACCTTACCCTGGACCTGAGCTTGAATACCGATTTTGCACAGGTGGAGGATGATAACCAGAGGGTTAACCTTACCAGGTTTCCCCTCTTTTTTTGAGGAAAAAAGGCAGTTCTTCCAGGAGAGGAGAACAAATTTTGAATTCAATTTTAACAATTATAACAGGTTATTTCACACCAGGGAGATCGGCCTTTACAACGGTCAGCCGGTACCTGTTTACGGCGGCGCCAGGCTGGTCGGCAGGATTTCAATTCGAATCTTTTCAGCTTGCGCGGGCAGATGCTAGTCAATACCAAACTATCAATATCGGCATTCATTCAATACAGCAGTGTATCAGAATTCATCACGTCAAATATACGTCTCAGGTATAACCCGCGCGAAGGAAATGATCTTTATATTATCTATGATGAAGGATTCAATACCGACAGGTACCGCGAAATACCTGTGATGCCTGTTTCAAGGATACGGACGATAATGCTCAAATATACCTATACCTTCATACTCTAAATAATATTTTCCAGCATACTGCAGCAGCCGGATCATTATTGAAACAATTTCTCTATAACAGTGGTTATCAAGGTAGTTAATATATAGCAGGAAAAACACAAGGATATGAAAAAGAACATGGGATTGGCCGACAGGCTCGTAAGGATATTAATAGCAGCAGTGATTGCGGTATTATTTTTCACCGGGGTCATTGAAGGAACACTGGGCATTATATTACTTGTTGTAGCA
>DOZA01000146.1 GCA_003518245.1 Bacteroidales bacterium
CCAGCACCAGTTTATCAGCCTTTGACTGCCGTGCCTCATTAATAATAAATTCAACTGCTTTCTGCCCATCGTAATCCTCTTCTTCAAGTGAATCAAAAATTTCATAGTATTTACCTGACGCACCGGGTATTACCTTTACCTTATCCTTGAAACCACAGAGGTTAACCACTCTCTGTGCCTCTTCAACATGTTTTTCAATGAGGCCACCATTCCGGGTCTTATTTACAGTTATTCCCTTTATATCAAAGAAATCCTGATTAAAAAGCATATAGGCTATAGCATGCTGATCATCCAATTCATTATTTGCATCGGTATCAAGTATTACCGGGATTTTCTTTTCCTGAATCATTTCATCTTTCTTTTGTGCACCGGGTATGCATGCAGCAATAAGACAGGTAAGTGTCAGTAAAACAAGGCATAAAAGATATTTACTTTTCAAAATATTCTGATAACTGTTGTCTTTAAAACCGGACAGGTTTACATGTATGTAAATAATATAACTAATATACTTATTTATGTATTATAAACCGGCAACAGCCTGTAAAATAATTTATGGACGCCTTAAATGTTAAATATTGTCAAAATTTCTCCATACACTATTTAGGGGGGGGTAAATCAATATCCTTTAACCAATATTCCATACTATGCATAATAAGATTCCCTTTCTGTCAATTTTCGCAATAATGATTCTTGTTTGTACTGCCAATGCTCAGAACTCAACTTACAGGAGTCTTCTTCCTGAAAATGTTATGGATGAAAAATGCTGAAAGCCGGTTCAGCGATGTTGTGAATACCGTGAATATATTGGTGAGCCGGGGTATGTAAATCTGCAAAATCTTAATTATTCGGCTTCGTAATCAGTTGAAAGCACCTTGAACTCCGTTCTCCTGTTAATCTGATGTGCTATTTCTTTTTGTTCTTCGTTGGGCAAACTATTAATGAATTGTTCATTCAGAATGAATCCCTCATTGAGGAAATCATACTCGGAGGCCAGTTGTTCATCTACTATTTTGGGGCTTGACTCACCATAACCTCTTGCCGATAAGCGCTGCGAATCAATATCCTTATTAATAAGGTAATCGACAACTGACTGTGCTCTTTTCTGTGACAGCTCAATATTATACTCTTCGGTATCGCGTGAATCAGTATGAGACATCAGCTCTATAGTCACATTAGGGTTATCATTAAGCGTTTCAACCAGTTTATCAAGTGATACCATGGATTCAGGTCTCAGATCCCATTTATTGAAGTCATACAATATATTTGGCAGTTCAATAGGCTTATCAATAGAAGTCATGAGTATGGTAGTCAGAAATTCCCTGCTTTTATCCTGCCCCCTGGTTGTCTCTTTTTCCTTTCCATTAAGATATCCTTCTTTAGAAGCGAGGAAAATATAATCCACGTCTTCATTGAGCATAAACCTGAAATCACCACTCTCACCTGTATTTTCCCTGATTGTTGTACCATCACTGGCAATAAGCCGTACAACTGCATTCCTTATTGGTTCACCTGTTTTCTCATCTTTTACCAGCCCCTGTACACTGAACCTGAGAGGGGGTAATTCAAAATAATATATTTCATCATTGGTGCGCCCCTTCCTGGTAGAGCTAAACATACCCATTTCATTATCACCCTGGAAAGTTATGCCGAAATCATCCGCACTTGAATTGATAGGATATCTAATATTATCAACACGCCATCGGCCATCTGGCTGGGGTTCGGCTTTGAAAATATCCAGTCCACCCATTCCTATATGCCCGTTTGATGCAAAATAAAAGTTCCCATCTGATCTTATATAAGGGAATAGTTCATCACCCTGTGTATTGATGTCAGGACCCATATTTCTTGGTTCCGACCAGTCATCCTTTTCAGAAGACCGGGTAACATAATATATATCCTTACCTCCATAGCCATCCGATAATTGGGAAACAAAATACAGGCTAAGGCCATCAGGCGATATAGCGGGGTGTGCAGCAATAAGTGAGTCGGCTAATATATCAAGCCGCTCAGGTTGACTCCATCCATTCGCATTTCTCCTGGCGGTCATTATTTCACATCCCCTGTTTTCCCTTTTACCCTCTTCGCAAAGAGTAAAATATATCTGCCTGAAATCATAAGTGAAGCTTACCGCACCGTCTTCAAACTCTGTATTAAGATCTTTTACCGGAACGGGTGTGCTCCAGCGCTCCTTCTTATCAAGACGGCTTTCAAAAATATCTGAAAAATTCTCACCCGTAGCACCGTGTTCTTTCTTGCCTGTTGCTTCTTCCCGTGATGATGTAAGATATACCATACCATAATCATCCCTTGCATAGACAGGGCAGAAATCAGATCTGCGTGAATTGAGATCCTTTATTTCCTTAACCTGGTATGGTACAGGTGACTCCATCCATTCTATAGCCAGTTCACATGACCGTATTCCCAGGTCAGCTCTTGCATCTGAAGGGACAAGCTGTTTGTACTCCTCGAAAGCTTCTGTAGCATTTATATATTTCCCGTTTTTCTTCAGTGACTGAGCATACCAGTATGTTGCTTCAGGCCTTGCATTATCACGTCCTGATATTTTTTTATACCATGACTCTGCGCTCCGGGGATTGTTTGACAACCTGTAACATTCAGCAACCATAAACACATATTCCGATTTCTCATCCCTGTCCCTTGTTTTCGAATAAGCATCTTTGAAAAAGTCAATTGCTTCAAAATATTCACCGGCTTCCCATGCATCATATGCTTTCTGTGCTTTTCTTTTTTGCGGATAAGCATTAAAAGAAATAAGCATTACCAATATTAAAACAGCTATCCTAACCATAAATCATCCATATAGTTTGCGTAAAATTAATGTTTTTCATTCTTAATCATAAAAATGATAACATTAAGCAACAGATTAACGTTAGTGTTGCAGCAAATATTATGCAAAACGATATGTTGAATTGTTTAATTGTTGAATTGGGAAATAGAAGTTTCCCCTCCCTTTAGAAAGGAGGGGTGACTTTAATCGATCTTGCCTAAGAGGGATGTGACGAACTAATGCCGGGGTGGTTAGGCCCGTCAGATGTCACCTGGTAAAAAGCAGCTCCCTGTACTTTGGCAGGGGCCATATCTCATTATCAATTGTAAGTTCGAGTTTATCGATATGAAATCTTATCTTCTTGAGGTAAGGCTTAACATTTTTCTCATATTCAAATGCTTTCTTGCTTATATCTTCAACCACATTGGCCCTTTTCCTTTCCTCTATCATTTCATAAACAAGCTTTTTTATCATTGATATATGATCTGATATACCCATGACTACTTCTTTCCTGGCACCCGCAAGCCTCTCATACTCAATCTCATTAAAGACCATGCTAAGCGATTTAATATTATCCAGCAGTTCAGTCATATAAGTTATGGCTGTCGGCACAATATGGTTAATTGCAAGGTCACCCAGCACCCTTGCTTCAATCTGGATCTTTTTGGTACACTTCTCAAACTCAACGTCTACCCTGGCTTTCAGTTCTCTTTCGCTGAAAATACCGCCTTTTATCAATACTTTTCTGGATTGTTCAGTAAGGTAGTTATTCAGTGATTGAGGTACGCTTTTAAAATTTGTCAATCCTCTTTTACGCGCTTCCTTTTCCCATTCTGCAGAATATCCATCTCCCTCAAATCTTATTCGTGATGATTCCACAATATATCTCTTAAGAACCTGGAATATTGCTTCATCTTTCCTTACCCCTTCGGAGATCAGTTTGTCAGCATCCTTTTTAAATGTCCTGAGTGAATCTGCAACTACTGCATTCAGTGTTATCATAGCCGGCGCACAACTTGCTGATGATCCTACTGCCCTGAATTCAAACCTGTTACCTGTAAATGCAAAAGGAGAAGTACGGTTTCTGTCAGTATTATCTAGGAGTATTTCCGGTATTTTGCCTATACCCAGTTTCAATTCAGTTTTTTCTGCCGGTGTCATTTTCTTATCTGTTACCTTCTCAACTATATCATCAAGCATACCTGTAAGATAAGAGCCAAGGAATACAGACATTATCGCCGGTGGGGCTTCATTACCACCAAGCCTGTATGAATTTGTTTCAGTAAGGACACTGGCCCTCAGCAGGTCCTGGTTATCATTTACCGCTTTAATCACATTAACAAGAAAAGTAAGGAATTGCAGGTTGCCCTTGGGATTCTTAGCCGGAGACAGGAGGTTTACACCTGTGTTTGTTGCCATTGACCAGTTATTGTGTTTACCTGAACCGTTAATACCTGCAAATGGCTTTTCATGAAGCAAAACCCTGAATTTATGCTTGCGGGCAATCCTTTTCATAATATCCATAATAAGCTGGTTATGGTCAACAGACAGGTTTGCTTCCTCATACAGAGGGGCACATTCAAACTGGTTGGGAGCAACTTCATTATGCCTTGTCTTAATAGGTATGCCCATCTTAAAAGCCTCCACTTCAAAATCTTCCATGAAGGCCATTACACGCTCAGGGATAGAACTGAAATAATGATCAGCCAGTTGCTGATCTTTTGATGACTGGTGCCCCATTAATGTCCG
>DOZA01000190.1 GCA_003518245.1 Bacteroidales bacterium
TGGCTGAAAGCATGACAATACCTGCTATTGGTATAGGTGCCGGTAACAAGGTCGATGGACAGGTACTGGTAATACATGATATGCTGGGTATAAACCAGGAATTTTCACCCCGCTTCCTGAGGCGATATCATAATCTTTACCAGGAGATAAGCGGTGCGGTAAAAGGTTATATTAGAGATGTAAGATCACTTGAATTCCCGAATGAGAAAGAGCAGTATTGAGTAGCCTGATATGGAAATACTGTATGAAGACAACCATATAATAGCTGTTAATAAACAAAGCTCTGAGCTTGTTCAGGGCGACCAGACAGGTGATGAAACACTGTCAGACAAGGTAAAGAAATACATCGCAGCTAAATATCATAAGAAAGGAAATGTTTTCCTGGGTGTGGTGCACCGCCTCGACAGGCCGGTGAGCGGTGCTGTAATATTTGCGCGTACATCCAAAGCACTGGCAAGATTGAACAATATGTTCCGGGAGGAGAAAGTGTTAAAAAAATATCTTGCAGTGGTCAGGGAAAGACCACCGGCTGAAAAAGGTGACCTGTATAATTACCTTAAGAAAAATGAGAAACAGAATAAGTCATATGCTTATGATAATCAGGTGAAAGGAAGTAAAGAGGCACACCTGAGCTACTGCCTGGTTATGCGCACCGACAGGTATTACCTGCTTGATATTGACCTGCATACAGGAAGGCACCACCAGATAAGATGCCAGCTGGCTGAAGCTGGATGCCCTATAAAGGGCGATCTTAAATATGGTTTCTCAAGTTCAAATAATGACGGTAGTATATCCTTGCATGCATGGAAAATACATTTTATACACCCTGTGAAAAATGAGGAGATAGAAATCACAGCACCCGTACCCGATAGAGATATATGGTTAAAAATTAAGCATTTAATATAAAAAATGGCTGCTTTGTCTTAAAACAGCCACTTTGTTGAAACTGAAAATATCAGAGGTCAAGATGTGCGTAACTGGATATATTATTTCTTCTTTTTCTTAATTATTTCCCTTTCTACCTCCCTGGCAGCCTCCCCGGCTTCTACCTTTACCTTGCCGTCAACAATCCTGATAACAGCATCTCCCTTTATTTTTATTACCTCTTCTTCATGAGCCGAACGAATGGTTATTTCTGTTTCATCATCATCTAGATCATCCACGGCTGATACCCATGCATAACTTTTATGCTTGTCGGAATAAATACGGGCCTTCTTCTTAATAGTGTCACCGTCAGCAATAATGTATTGAATAAACTCATGGTCATCATCATCATCTTTCTCAATGACCATTACCTTTCCTTTCTTTATATGCAGTATATCTTCATCTTCATCAGACATTATATCACCTTTCTCATCTACGGTAACAAAAATGTTTTTGGCTTTTTCCCCTTTAATAATCACCCCTCGTTTATCTTTTTCAAATATTTTTATGCCTGCAGGGAGGTCAAGGTCTTCGACGTCAATATCACCTGTAAGCACGGTGTCGATAACCACTTTCTTGCCATTTTCATCAACCGTAATAATTTTAACCCTTTTTTCTGTCTTCTTCTCCTGTGCCAGCAGGCCGGGCATGAGAATGAAACATAATGTGAATGCAACGCTCAGACTTAAGATTATTCTTTTCATGGTTATATTTTTTATTGTTCGCAAACAAAATTAGAACATAATATAGCTCAATGAGTTAAACTGTGGTTAAAAGTAGTTAATGAAAAGTTAAATAACAGCCCGGTGTATTATTATTGTTATATTTTTGTAATATGAGAAGATGGAAACTCATAGGGCTAATATCTTTAATGCTGGTTTCATTAGCCGGCATTATCTGGGTGCAGATAATCTGGATAAATAATGCATTGAGTGTGAGAAACGACCTGTTTAAAGGGTCTGTCTTCAATAGTCTGCACAGTACAGCACGTAAAATAGAGTCCTCAAGGCAGCTGGCTTTCTATGAACGTATGATGGTTGCTGATTCATTGCTTCAGTCGCAGGCTAATGAGATGCAGACCATCCCGTTTGCAAGTGAAACACCGGGAACCATAGTTATTCAAGGCCCCAGAGAATTGAGCGGGATAGGAGAGAGTTATTCTTTCAGGCTTACTGATGATGGTGAAAATATACAGGTATTGAGTGATTACCAGAAATATTTAATAGGCGATAGCACACAGGAGGATATAAACGGGAATATTATTATCTCAGGGGTGGAAGAGCCTCTTAATATTGAACAGGACAGGTTCAGGCTGTGGCTGCTTCAGAAGTCAAGAGACCTGAGGCAGATGGGCAACAGGATGATCTCAGAACTTTATGACTGGGAACTCAACAGCACAACCGACAGGGATAAAATACTTTCAGTTCTCTATGCTGAACTGGCAAACTCGGGTATTAATACTCCCTTTGAATTTGCTATAATCGAAAATAACAGGATAGTTGACGGGGTATTTGAATCAGTCAGCCCTGCTGAACTTATAAGCAGTAATTATACGGTTAACCTGTTTAATGACAGGCTGATACGAAGAAATACGCGTATCTCGGTAGTATTTCCAGAGCAGAAGAACTATATACTTTCGTCCATGTCATTACTGCTCGGTGGCTCAATGCTCTTCAGCCTGGTTATACTTATAACCTTTGCATTGAGCATATTCTTTATCATACGACAGAAAAAGATATCCGAGATGAAATCGGATTTTATAAATAATATGACCCATGAGTTTAAGACACCACTAGCGACCATATCTCTTGCAGCCGATACTATTGGAAATCCTAAAATAATCAATGATGAAAAAAGGGTGAAGCATTTCATAAGTATGATAAAGAAGGAGAACACCAGGATGAACAAGCAGGTTGAAAATATACTGCAGATATCATCACTCGACAAAAGCGAAATGGAATTCAGTTTCTCGGAGATAGATATGCATTCAATAATTAAGCGTTCAATTGAGACAATTGAGATACAGGTAGAGGGCAGGAACGGTAATATCTTTTTCTATCCCGAGGCCACTGACCCTGTGGTGTACGGAGACAGGGAACATCTTACCAACCTCATACATAACCTTCTTGATAATGCTAATAAGTATAGTATAAGTGAACCTGAAATAACGCTCAATACTTTTAATAAAAATGGTTATTTTGTAATTTCAGTATCCGATAAGGGCATTGGTATGACAAAGGCTGTACAATCAAAAATATTTGACAGGTTCTACAGGCAGTCAAGCGGGAATATACATAATGTAAAGGGATTTGGACTGGGCCTGAGCTATGTTAAAGCTATTATCGAAGCCCATAATGGTGATATAAAAGTATTCAGTGAATCAGGAGAAGGAACGACATTTGAGGTGTTCCTGCCACAAAATGAAGATCTGCTATGAGTGAACCATCAAAAATATTACTTGTTGAGGATGACCTCAGCTTTGGCTCTGTCCTTAAATCATATCTTGAAATAAATGATTATACTGTTGAATGGATAGACGATGGTAAATATGCACTTGATGCCTTCAGGAAGGATCAGTTCAATCTCTGTATTCTGGATGTGATGCTTCCCAATATCGATGGCTTTACCATCGCCTCCGAGATCAGGATAATAAACAAAACCATACCCTTAATTTTCCTTACGGCAAAAAAGCTTAAGGATGACGTGTTGAAGGGTTATGGACTGGGGGCTGATGATTATATTACTAAGCCTTTTGATACTGATATATTGCTGGCTAAAATAAAGGCTATCATCAGCCGCAGGGCAGGGATGAAAAGCATTAAAAAGGAGATAAGGATAGGCAAATATACCTT
>DOZA01000031.1 GCA_003518245.1 Bacteroidales bacterium
CAATATAATCAGGCATGATAATAATATATCCCAGACCTGCATTTACATTGAGTAGGGAATAAAGTGAATTATTGGGATTAACACTAGGGGCATTTGAGTGACAAGTATTGGTGCCGTTCTGAAAACTGATAATTGGGAATGATCCCCTGGTGTCAGGGATACTCACCAGCCCGGATGCTATAATTTCTTCACCCAGGAAACTTGTTTTATAGCTTATTGAGTAGACTCTGGCACCATATGAAATATTGTCTGCAAGTTCTGATATTTCAGGATATACAGGCTGTAACAACTGTAAACTGGAGACAATATTATTACTTGTATAAGCCCTGAGTTGCCTGTGGTTTTTGAGGTAGGCATGATTAAAATCCTCGGATCGTTCACAGCTGTATATTAGTGACAGCAGAAATAAAACTACGACAGGAATGATTTTCTTTTTCATCTTTTTAAGGCAGTAAGTTAGGTTCTATCAATCTTTTTTGTCCTTACTGACACCATAGATATATAGAGAATGATACAGTGGTGTGAAATTATTCAACTCACAAGCTGTATTAACGATTTCATGTATTCGTGGATCACAGAATTCAATAACCTTACCTGTCTCATTATCAATTAAATGATCATGTTGGCCACAATTATATGCTTTCTCAAACTGGGCAATATTTTTACCGAATTGATGTTTGATAACAAGATTACACGAAAGCAGGAGGTCTATTGTATTGTATAAGGTAGCCCTGCTTACCCTGTAGTTCTTATTTTTCATAAAGATATATAGTGATTCAATGTCAAAATGTCCTGATCTTGAGTATATTTCATCCAGTATGGCAAATCGCTCAGGTGTTTTCCGATGGCCATTCTTCTCAAGATATTCAGTGAATATCTGTTTGACGGTTTTTTTGGTTTCTTCACTAACCATATTTAAACCACATTTAAATAACTAATTTAAATGATTTTTTCTTTAATGCAAAAAAGATATAGTGTTTATGAATAAAGCCTGTTTTATTTAAAATCTTCAACCCTTTTCACCTTGTCTACTCCGTTAATATTTACCAGTTTCATTATCAAATTATTGAGGTCTTTTGTATGATGAATATATAGATCGATTGTTCCCTCAAATATATTCTCATGTACATTTATTGTGATATTCCGCATATTAACGCTCAATTCACCGGATATCATATTTGTAATATCATTAACAACACCGAGTCTGTCAATACCTTCGAGGTGTATTTGAGCAAGGAAGGATACCATTTTATGTATAGTCCATTTTACGGAAATAAGCCTGTCTCCTTCGCTCGACATTAATCTTATTGCCACAGGGCATTTAGGTTTATGAATGATTATTTTACCATCAGGGGCAAGATATCCTATTACTTCATCGCCAGGAATTGGTTTACAGCATTTGGCAATTTCATAGTCTGGCTTTTTATCATCTATGCTTTCCCTTATGAGGTAAGGCATTTTTTTATCAATACTACTGGTTACCTGTTGTTTGTCATTTTCTTTTGTCTCTTTGTGTAATCCTGACATTCGGAGTTCCCAGTATTTTATTAACCGGCTGCTGGGGTTCCTTTTAAGTATTTTCTTTATATTATCCAGGCTGATAATACCATTTCCTATTTTAGAGTACAGGTCATCCCTGCTTATACATTCATAACTGGGAAGCAGTTTATCATAAACCTGTGAATTATGTGTTATCTTAAGTTCATTAAGTTTTTCTTCAAGTATTTTTTTACCTTTCTTCTTAAGATCCTTTATTTCGGCCCGTAAAGCATGTTTTATAGCCGATTTTGCTTTGGCTACGGTTGCATAATCCAACCATTCTTTCACCGGCTTTGTTTTATCACTTGTAATTATCTCAACCTGGTCACCGCTCTGCAGGGTAGTATTTAATGTTTGAAGCTTGTAGTTTATTTTCGCACCGATGGCATTATTCCCTATCTCCGTATGAATTTCATATGCAAAATCAAGCGCGGTAGCACCCTTTGGCAGTGTAATTATGTTTCCTTTAGGAGTAAATACCATTATTTCCGATGAGAAAAGATTCATTTTAAATTCATCCAGGAATTCGATTGGATCGCTATTGGGATTTTCAAGCATCTCACGGATTTTCTTTATCCATTTATCCAGCTCGCTTTCCTGCGTATTATCCCCTTTATATTTCCAGTGAGCAGCATATCCCCGCTCTGCGTAATCATCCATTCGCTTACTCCTGATCTGTACTTCTACCCATCGTCCATGAGGCCCCATAACAGTAAGGTGAAGAGCTTCGTATCCATTAGCTTTTGGCCTGCTTACCCAGTCACGTAACCTGTCAGGCTTAGGCATATAAATATCGGTTATAATAGAGTATATATTCCAGCAGTTTGTTTTTTCAGATACTCCCTTTAAAGGTTCAAAGACAATCCTTACGGCAAGAATATCATATATTTCTTCAAATGGAACATTCTTGGTCTGCATTTTTTTCCATATAGAATATATGGATTTAGGGCGGCCGGTTATATCAAATTCCAGTTTTTCAGCTTCCAGACGTTCTATTATTGGCAGTGAGAACCTGTTGATCATAGCCTGGTTCTTTTTCTCACTATGTGCCAGCTTCCTGGTTATCTCATCGAATATCTTGGGGTGACGGTATTTAAGGCTCAAGTCTTCAAGTTCTGTTTTGATTGCAAAAAGGCCCAGCCTGTGTGCCAGGGGAGCATACAAATAGATTGTTTCCCCGGCAACTTTCATCTTCTTTCTTTCAGGAAGCGAATCCAGGGTTCGCATATTATGCAGGCGGTCAGCTGTCTTAATAAGAATGACCCTGATGTCATCAGAAAGAGTAAGAAGCATTTTCCTGAAATTCTCAGCCTGCTTTGAAGTATTCCTGTCATCATAATTGCCTGGTATCTTGGTAAGACCATCAATTATGGATGTAATTTTTGGTCCGAAATGTTTCTCAATATCTTCCAGGGTATATTCAGTATCCTCGACAACATCATGAAGAAGGGCTGAGGCAATAGATTTAGCACCCAGGCCAAGCTCAAAATTTACAATCTTAGCTACCTCTATCGGATGAATGATATATGGTTCACCTGATCTTCTGCGCATATTCATATGCGCTTTGTTGGCAAGGTTGAATGCCTTGGTAATAAGTTCAATACACTCCGTTGTATTGCAACGTGTAAGGTTATCTTTTAAAGCGTTAAACTCTTTATTGATCAGCGCGAAATCTTCTTCCGTGAATATATTCTTTTTCCCCATATGTTCATTTCAATCGCCCGACTACAAATATAGCGAATATTAAGGTCATTATAAACTTAAAAAGGGGAATCCTGATTAAAAAAAATTGTAACGGTACCGGTTTTTGTAATAGTTATTCCCTCAGGGGTTTTAAGTTCAAGGAACCATATATAAACATCTTCCGGTAATTTCCTGCTTCCATGTCTGCCATTCCAGCCCTCAAGGTAATTACTGGTCTTGAATAGTGTGACACCCGCACGGTTCTTGATTATTAGTCGATAATAAACAGGGCTGAAGGATAATACCGGTTTAAATATCTCATTGACAGTGTTATCATCAGGTGTAAAAGCATTTGGCACAAAAATATTTAAAGCTTGCTCAATGCAGGCTGTTCCGGATATGCTTACAGCATTCTCAAAATATGAATTGAAGCCTTCTTGAGCTATTACCTTGTAGCATACATCCTTTTGATCTGTCTCATACAGGAAGTTATTAAAATTGTCAGTAAATGTAGTATCCATACCGTTAACCGTTGCTATCTCTTCAAAAATCCCTCTATTATGACGAAATACTGTATATGATACAACTCCACCTCTCCAACTGTAGTAATCATTCCATGACAGATGAATCAGATTATTGTCCACGCTTATACTGATATTTATAGTTGATGCATAATTTGAATAAATAACGGGTTCATCACAGCTGTTCAAAGCCGCGAGCCTGTAATAATTAATACCCTTGCCTGGATTATCGTCAGTATATTCAATTTTACCGGTGGTATTATAGGTTTTATGTATAGTTTCGAAACCTGATAAGGTACCATTACTCCTCTCTATCCTGTACCCTGTATATTCAGTCCCGGGATCAATAGTAAAGGACAGATCGACATCTCCATCTTTATTATAACTTGCAAAGTCAGCATTTATCCACTGAGGTGGTATGGGCAGATCAGTATCTGTGCACTTATTATTTGAGAATGATGATAATCCGTTTGATAGACCGGCTACAACATAAAAACAGTATTCTGAATATGATTCAAATGATTCAAATGAATATGTAGTATCACTGCCGGGGTTTGAACCATCTATTATATATGGAGATCCGTTACGGGAATAATATATTTCATATTTATCTACCACCGGGTCACTGCTCAGGTATGGATTCCAGGTAAGCTCAATCTTATTTGCGCAGGTATCTATCTGTACATCAAGATATATGGTATTCAGGAAATTTGATAATGGACTTACATTATCTGATGAATCGATTGCAGCAATAACATAACTTTCGGGGTAGTATGAAGCATTTGAGCCGGTATTTATATATGAGGTTGCAAATGGCTCATAAACAGTATCTATTGCATATCCTTCTTCATTAAGGTAGAGGTATATAACATAACCGGCTACATCAGGTGAATCGCTTACTGTCCATTGTAATGTAGTGTGGCCTGTAAAAGGATCAACAGAAACCAGGTCAAGAACAGGAGGTAATGGGCGTTCAGTGTCCTGTGCAGGCAGATATGCAGTACCTGATATTATTAAAATAATTAATATCGCTTTTATATAATTTCTCATTCTTATGCCTTACTTGCAAACTTAATTAAAAAACAGGCTTTTCAGGTTGTTATTGTTTTTATATTTGCATTTATGACAAAGAGGAGCAAGATCGACAGATTTCTTAACTGGCGTAAAAGGAATATCGGCGACAGAACCTTTGTTATAATAATGAGTGTGATAATAGGTATATCGGCCGGTATGGGGGCTGTCATTATTAAGAGCCTTGTCCGGTATATCCAGAGGCTCCTGACTCTGGGATTTAATCTTGAGCATCACACTATTTTCTATCTCCTTCTGCCAGTGCTTGGTATACTGGCAACAGTAATATTTACAAAATATATCCTTAAGCAGGAAGTAGGTCATGGTATTCCAGCAGTTTTGCATGCTATCTCTAAGAGCAATGGCAAGATAAAAGGGCATAATATGTTTTCTTCCATTATTTCCAGTGCACTTACTGTAGGTTTTGGTGGATCAGTCGGACTGGAGGGACCTGCTGTGGCTACCGGGGCTGCTATTGGATCAAACCTGGGGAAACAATTCAGACTAAGTTATAAGCAGGTTCTAACCATGCTGGGTTGTGCATCAGCTGCAGCTATGGCGGCCATCTTTAAAGCTCCTATAGCCGGTATTGTGTTTGCCCTGGAGGTAATAATGCTGAACCTTTCAATGGCCTCGCTGGTACCTTTGCTTATATCCAGTGCTACTGCAGTATTGACATCATACCTTTTCCTGGGCCAGAACTTCCTGTATACTTTTACCATAAGACAGGGATTTGTCTTTGGTGATGTACCCTATTTTATACTTCTTGGAGTCTTTACCGGTTTGATATCTGTTTATTTTACACGGGTATATATTTATATAGCAGATAAGTTCCAGTTAATAGAGAAATGGGGCAACAGGCTTCTCATAGGCGGATTATTGCTTGGTGTGATGATATTTATCCTTCCGGCTTTATTTGGTGAGGGTTATGAAGGAATAAACAGTGCTCTTGCCGGTAAGTATACTTATCTTTTTGAAGAATCGATGTATTACAGGTTTAATGATAGTGTACTGGCCCTTGTTCTGGTACTTGTTATGCTTATAATCATGAAGGTTGTGGCCACATCGGTTACTTTTGCCAGTGGTGGAGTAGGGGGAATTTTTGCACCTACTCTTTTTACCGGGGCTCATGTAGGTTTGCTATTTGCAATATTGCTCAATTACCTGGGTTTCGAGGTTGAAGCAAGTAATTACGTTCTGGTTGCTATGGCAGGTATGATCGCGGGCGTTATACATGCTCCTTTAACATCAATATTCCTTATAGCTGAGATAACGGGCGGCTACGAATTGTTTATACCTCTTATGATCACATCTACTATTTCATATGCTACACTGAGAATATTTGTCAGAAACTCAGTATATACTTATCAGCTGGCACAGAGAGGAGAATTGATTACTCATGATAAAGATAAAGCAGCCCTGTCACTGATGGATGTTTCAAGCCTCATTGAAACAAACTTCAGTACCGTATCACCAAATGCCACCCTTGGTGACCTTGTAAAAATAATATCCCGCTCATCCAGGAATGTTTTTCCGGTAGTCGATAAAAATAATTTATTTCTCGGAGTTGTATGGGTAAACGATATAAGGCATATAGTCTTTAAACCGGAATTATACGATAATATTTATGTACGTGAATTAATGTTTATGCCTTCACCCACAGTTACATTACAGGAGTCAATGGAAGATGTGGCGTATAAATTCCAGACTTCATCTCACTATAATCTTCCGGTACTGGATAATGGAAAATATATTGGTTTTGTTTCCAGGGCGAATGTATTTTCAAAATACAGGTCTATGATACGTAATTTTATGGAAGAATGATTGGGAAATGAGAGATACTCCTTCGCTACCACCTTTCTTAAAACTATGGCGGTCAAGAAAGCTTGGGAGGACACAGTGAGGGATGAGATATGAGATATGAGAT
>DOZA01000404.1 GCA_003518245.1 Bacteroidales bacterium
ATTTCAAATACATTCTGTTCCTGTTCATATCTGGCTCTTGAAACTGCCATCCCGGTTATACTACCCTTCCATCCGCTTATCACCTGCCCGGCTACCAAACCCGCCTGTGTCCCTGCCGAACCTGAAGCAACAATAATATTTTTGAAGTACACATCACTGTTTTCTGAAAACTCAAGTATTTCAGCCATTGCCCTGATATATCCTACCGAGCCTATTGCTACGGATCCACCTACGGGCATATAGTATGGTTTCCTTCCTGCTTTTTCCAGTTCCTGTTTTTTTATCTCAACTTGCCTGATAATATCATCCCGTTCAAGGCTGTTAATAAAGCTGATATCTGCCCCTGCAAGTTTATCCAGAAGAAGATTGGCTGTGTCTTTTTCGGGTTTTATCCCTTCTAGTACAAGGAAAACATCAAGGCCATTAACCTTTCCAGCAATGGATGTTATCCTGCACCAGTTAGATTGCACAGCCCCGAAAGTAATAAGTGAATCATAACCATTAACCAGAGCATCTTTAACAAGGTAATCCAGTTTCCTGGTTTTATTACCACCAAATGCAAAAGCTGTAAGATCGTCCCTCTTACAGTAAATATCAGCTTTTAACCTGTCGCTCAGGTTATTCAGCCTATGCACCGGAGTAGGCAATAATGACATTTCAAGTCCCGGTATATCCTTGATGTGATCAATTATTAATTCTGACTTTCTCACCTTGAAAATATTATAAATGTATTGAACTGTTAAATTAAACAAATATTCCGTCTAAACATTCTTCTTCCTGTATTGTTAGTAAAACAAAAACTATATGCTATGGAAAGAAGACAATTTTTAAGCACTGTGGGATTGGGAGCTGTAGCTGTTGCCTTGCCAGCCGAATTATTGGCTACTCCTGTATTTGATTTTTCTATAAATGAAAACGGTGATTTTACGGGCCATTCATTTCCTGATCTTCCTTACGCGTTTGATGCTCTTGAGCCAAATATAGATAAGATGACAATGGAGATTCATTATGACAGGCATCACAGGGGATATTACAATAAGTTTATAGCTGCCGTGGAGGGAACCGGCCATGAATCCACTCCTCTATCAAAACTGTTTGCAAAAGTTTCAAAACTATCATCTGGTATAAGGAATAACGGTGGTGGTTATTATAACCATACCCTTTTCTGGAATAATATGACCCCTGACAAAACCGAGCCAACCACAAAACTCAAAAAGGCTATTGATGATAATTTTGGTTCCTGGGAAAAATTCCAGGAGCAATTTAATAATGCAGCTGCAAGGCGTTTTGGCAGTGGCTGGGCATGGCTTGTGATGGATGCAAAGAAGAAATTATTCGTGGGCAGCACAGCTAACCAGGACAACCCGCTGATGGATGTATCCGATTTGAGGGGGATCCCTCTGCTGGCACTTGATGTCTGGGAACATGCATACTACCTGAAGTATCAGAATAAAAGACCTGATTATATATCTGCATTCTGGAATGTAATTAACTGGGATGAGGTAAACAGACGTTTTCAAAAAGCACTTAAGCTCTAAGTTCAATAATATTTAATAACACTTTAAATTGGGAGGTGGTATTTTAAAATACACACCCTTTTTTTATATCCCTTATTAACCATTAATCTCTGGTACTGCAAATATTTACCTTTATATGCATCATTCAGTGAAAATCAGTGTCTTTAAGACAAACAAGTCAAACAATAAAGTATCTGAAAAATGAAAAACCTGAAGTTAATTCTGATCGCAGTACTGTGTTTAGCTGCATTTGCAAGTGCCGATGCACAATGGAGAAAAAGGATCACAGGTAGCGGCGATGTGAAAAAAGAAGAGAGAAAAGCTAAAGAATTTACGGGTATTAAAACCAGTTCGGCCATAGATGTTTACCTGAGCCAGGGTAAAGGGCACAGTATTATGGTGGAAGCTGATGATAATCTCCTGGAGTATATTGTTACTGAAGTAAAGGGTGATGTTCTTAATGTTTACCCTGATAATGTCAGTATACGCAGAGCAGAAAGGATGAGGGTGTATGTTACCATGGAAAATGTGGAATATTTAAGTACATCAAGTGCCGGTGACATAATTGGCGAATCACCTATCAAGTCAGAAAGTCTTAAAATATCGGCAAGCAGTTCAGGTGATGTAAAGCTTGAAGTATATGCTAAGAATCTGACTCTTAGAACAAGCAGTGCAGGTGATATACTTCTTAAAGGCACAGCTGATTATGTAGAAGCATCAACCAGCAGTGCAGGCGATATAAAAGCCTATGAGCTTGAAGTAAGGGAAGCAGATCTTTCATCATCAAGTGCGGGTGATATAAAGATAACTGTTACCGAACGCCTTAAGGCAAGAGCCAGCAGTGCAGGTGATATATATTTCTATGGCAATCCCAAGTATGTTGATGCCAAATCCTCAAGCGGTGGTGATGTGGTAAGGAAATAGTATCTTGAAACATTTCACACGCTTCACTCTATATATAACATTTATTTATTCTTAACAGGGGCTGAATTTAGCAGCCCCTGTTATTTTTTTATATACAATGATTACCTTTGATGAAAATTTCTATGAATGGGTAACATAAAGAAAGATGTAGCAGTTCTTGGTGGTGGAAGTTGGGCTACTGCAATCGTAAGAATGCTCTGCAGCAATACAGATAAGATAGCCTGGTACATACGTGAAAAGGAAATTATTGACCATATTAAAAGTCATAATCACAACCCAAGGTATCTGAGTACAGTAAATCTTGATCCTAAAAAACTGACTCTTACAGACGATATCAATAAAGCGGTACAGATAGCTGATATCATTATTATTGTGATACCTTCACCCTTTCTTAAGGATAGCCTGGGCAGACTCAAAACTGATATCTCCGGCAAGCTCGTATGTTCCGCTGTAAAAGGCATTGTTCCTGAAGGTAATTATATTGTGGGTGACTTCCTTCATAAAAAATTCAAGGTACCATATAATAAGCTGGTTGTACTAACAGGTCCCACTCACGCTGAAGAGATAGCGATGGAAAAACTAACCTATCTCACCATTGCTTCACATGAGTATTCTTCAGCAGAGAAAATATCATATCTGCTTAAGAATTATTACCTCAGAACCATCATCTCAGATGATATTATAGGAACTGAATACGCTGCTGTAATAAAGAATATTTATGCTATTGCTGCAGGCATAGCCGACGGACTTGGCTTTGGAGATAATTTCCAGGCTGTATTACTTTCAAATGCAGCCACCGAAATGAAAAGGTTTATAAAAGCCGTTTATGTGAATGATCGTAATTTCGACAGTTCACCCTACCTCGGTGACCTGTTAGTTACGGCATATTCTCAATTTAGCCGTAACAGGATGTTCGGGAAGATGCTAGGTAAAGGTTACTCAGTCAGGTTCACGCGTATGGAAATGGAGATGGTTGCAGAAGGCTACTATGCTTCTGATTGTATTAATGATATTAACAGGGATTTGAAAGTTGAGATTCCTATCGCTGACACTGTATACAGAATATTATATCATAATACAAATCCTGCATTGGAATTCAGGAAACTGACAGATAAATTAAAATAGAATAAATGAAGATAGATATTGATTTCACCAATTGCCTTGGTTTTGTGACCATGAAGGAGATTAGGGATAAAGCTGAAAGATCAATACATCACCTTGATGCCATCATTAACCGGACCGGTACCGGCAATGATTTTCTTGGCTGGCTTTCTCTGCCTGAAGAATCGCAGGGCCTTATTGACAACATTAATAAAACAGCAGAGTCACTCAGATCACAGGCCGGTATAACAGTAATTATTGGTATTGGAGGATCCTATCTGGGTGCCAGGGCAGTTATTGAATCATTAAGTTATACCGCATCTTTTTTTAGCAATAAGGTAAAACATGAAGTTATTTTTGCCGGGCAGAATATAAGTGAGGACTATCACTCTGCTTTACTGGCTTATATTGATAGTAAACCTTTTAATATTATCGTTATATCTAAGTCAGGTACTACCACTGAGCCTGCAATTGCATTCAGGTTACTGAAGAAGAAGCTGGAAGATAATGTTGCGACCGGGAACATCAATAAACATATTATTGCCATTACTGATTCTGAGAAAGGTGCATTGAGAACTATGGCTGACAGCGAAGGATATGAATCATATCTTATACCTGATGATGTAGGTGGCCGATATTCTGTTTTGACACCTGTTGGTCTGCTCCCGATAGCTGTTGCGGGTTTCAATATATCCGATTTTATTAAAGGGGCATCATATATGGCATCAATAACGAGGGATAACAGGAATGCAGAATCAAACCCAGCTCTCCTTTATGCCTCGGCCAGAAACCTGTTTTATACTAAAGGTAAACTTATTGAGATGCTTGTAAACTATGAGCCTTCAATGCATTATGTGGCTGAATGGTGGAAGCAACTTTATGGTGAAAGTGAGGGGAAGGAAGGTAAAGGGATATTTCCTTGTGCAGCTGATCTGACAACAGATCTGCATTCCCTGGGTCAATATATTCAGGAAGGTGAAAGGATACTTTTTGAAACAGTATTATCAGTAAAATCACCGGGGACAGAACTGACAATACCGGATGATGAAGAAAACCTTGACAAACTAAATTATATTGCCGGCAAGAGATTATCTGAAGTAAATGCGAGAGCTGAAGAAGGAACAATAATGGCCCATGTGGAAGGAGGAGTGCCCGTTATCAAGATCAATATTCCTGAAATAAACGAAACATTACTGGGTCAGCTTCTTTATTTCTTCGAAATAGCTTGTGCAATAAGCGGGTATATCCTGGGTGTTAATCCGTTTGATCAACCCGGTGTGGAAGCGTATAAAAGGAATATGTTCAGCCTTCTGGGGAAATAAATATAGAAGAAGCTAAGGCTGAGGTACTACCTTTTATGGTGTGTATCTAAAATCCACGCCTGGCGACAAAAAAGTATGATCGGAGATTTTAAGTCCCCGACCATCTCAATGCATAAAACTTCAACCTGATCTTAAAGATTATGTTTCTTAACAAAATCATCAATGATCTCATTAAGGTCAGGATAACCTATCTCCTGCAGATCGTAGTAAACCCTGGTATTGGGCTTTTTAATATTAATAATCCTGTTCAGATCGATAGGTGTTCCAATTACTACAGAATCGCAATCGGTATTATTTATTGTTGTCCCCAGGTCTTTAAGCTGTTGCTCACCATAACCCATTGCCGGCAGCAGTGTGCCTATATTAGGATATATCTCGAATGTTTCTGACAATTTACCCACTGTATAGGGTCTTGGATCGACAAGCGATGATGCTCCGAATTTTTGAGCTGCCACCACCCCTGCTCCAATTTTCATTTCACCATGGGTAAGTGTTGGCCCATCTTCAATAACTAGTACTCTTTTACCTTTTATAACTGAAGGATCATCTACTTTAATAGGAGAAGCGCCATCAATAACCACAGCATTGGGAGCTACTTTCTGTATGCTTTCCCTTACAGTATTGATATCTTCAGGAGCTGAGCTGTCCATTTTGTTTATGACTACCACATCAGCCAGCCTCAGTGTTACCTCCCCGGGATAATATCTTAACTCATGTCCTGCCCTGTGCGGATCAACAACAGTTATTGAAAGATCAGGTTTGTAAAAGGAAAAGTCATTATTGCCACCGTCCCATAATACCACATCACATCCTTTAGTGTCCTTTTCAGCTTCCCTGAGTATAGCTTCGTAATCTACACCGGCATATATTACATTACCACGAACCACATGAGGTTCATATTCCTCCATTTCTTCAACAGTACATTTATGTTTCTCCAGGTCACTCACTTCTGCAAACCTCTGTACTTTCTGTGCATTCAGGTCACCATAAGGCATAGGATGTCGCACTGCCACAACCTTAAGTCCTTTCTCCATAAGCAGCTCAATCACCCTTCTTGATGTCTGGCTCTTACCACATCCTGTACGTATTGCACATACGGAAATAACAGGCTTTGTACTCTTTACCATTGTATCATTAGGTCCAAGAAGTACAAAATTTGCACCTGCAGCATTCACAATAGCACTTACTGACATTACCTTATTGTAGGTAACATCGCTATAAGAAAAGACACAATCATCAACTTTAAGGTCTTTTATGAGCGATGCCAGCTCTTCCTCTCCATATATAGGTATGCCATCCGGGTAAAGCTTACCTGCAAGTTCTGCAGGATATTTCCTTCCTTCAATATCAGGGATCTGTGCAGCTGTAAAAGCAACCACATTATAATCCTCATTATCGCGGTAATAAGTATTGAAATTATGAAAATCCCTGCCCGCGGCACCAATAATAATTACATTTTTTCTCATAATATTATTTTGATTAAGATGATTAAAATTGTTTAGATCTTCTGGGTAAAATGAATTCACAAATTTATAATTTAACTAGTTAATTTCCTTATATTTGAATAAGTTTTTGAACCAGACTAAAAACCAATCCAATTAGCTGATTTACTGAATTTTGGCATGCTTATTGCACTATTCGCGCAATATGTTAAAGAAAATGTTTATACAGCTATTAATAAATAGTTATTTTCAAATACTTTTTAATTGATGTAATTATAAGATGAATGTCCTGGCCCATATATATCTTTCAGGTGACTCTGACGAGATCATTATTGGCAATTATATCGGAGATTATGTCAAGGGGCGCGACTATCTTAAGTATCCCGAACAGGTCAGAAGGGGTATAATTCTGCACAGGCATATCGATGATTTCACCGATAAACATCCTGTTGTGCACCGCAGTAAGATACTCTTTACCCGCAAGTATCATAAATACGCGGGCGTGGTTGTGGACATTATATATGATTATTATCTGACCAGGGAATGGGACACCTACTCAAGGCGTCCTATTGAGAGCCTTACATACCAGTTCTACAGGGCAATGGTAAATAATTATGATATCTTACCTCCTAAAGTAAAAGACAGGTTTCCCTTTTTTATAATAAATAACTGGATAGAATCGTATAGGACAACCAAAGGTATTAAACATGTCCTTTCAACATTAAGTAAAAGATCCAGCCTTCCTTCCGAATCAAAATATGCCATAAAAATACTAAAGAAGAATTACTACAGTCTCGAAGAAGACTTTATGGAATTCTTCCCTCAGCTTATTGAATATGTAGAAAATGATTCCGGCATACAACTTTCCCACAGGATAATAATGCCATTTTGAGTTTACAGGTTATACCAGGTGCTCATTGCGGCTGGCATCCAGTCTCAGGAAAATAAACAGCAATATAGTAAAGCCCCATAGTGATGAACCCCCATAGCTAAAGAACGGGAGTGGGATACCTATTACCGGTACCA
>DOZA01000280.1 GCA_003518245.1 Bacteroidales bacterium
GCGCGGATCTCCAGATCCGTGCCAAACTACGGTAGATTAAACATCTCAACATCTCAACCCCTCAACCCCTCAACTAAATATCATATCATAGTACCTCCTGATTTTATCCTCCAGCTGCTGAATGGATATATATTTGCTTTCCCTGATATATTCTTTCCCTTCAAAATAAACCAGTATGGTTGGAGTAGAGTAAACACCTGGACTATTACATGCAACCCATCCCGGGCTGAAGAAATAGATCATCAACGCGGTGTTTTCATTTATCAGCCTGGCGAAACTTACCATCAGGAATATTGTATTGAAATAAATTAAATCACTTTTTGTCGAAGAAACACAAATTTTTACTAATTTGTTCTTTGAATGAGTAAACTATCTGCATATCAAAGATATACCGACCTGTATAAACAGGGGGTACTGCAGCAGAGAGCAGCTGATATGACTAAAAAATTATCAGACTGTACACTCTGCCCCAGGAATTGCAGGGTTAACAGGCTTAAGAATGAGAAGGGCATTTGCAAAACAGGCCGCAAGGCCATGGTATCTTCATATTCTGCACATTTTGGCGAAGAGAGGCCACTTGTGGGCAGGAATGGATCCGGGACCATATTCTTTACAAATTGTAATCTTCTCTGCAATTTCTGCCAGAATTATGACATCTCACATCTTGGAAGGGGCATTGAAGTAGATGATCAACAACTTGCCGGAATGATGCTTGATCTGCAAGAGCGAGGATGTCATAATATTAACCTTGTTACTCCTTCTCATGTGGTCCCTCAAATTTTATCCGCTCTGGTAATTGCTGCTGAAAAAGGACTTGATATTCCCCTGGTTTTTAATACCGGAGGATACGATAAGGTAAGCACACTGAAAGAGCTTGATAAAATAATT
The DNA here is from genome assembly GCA_003518245.1 of Bacteroidales bacterium. GTDB lineage: Bacteria > Bacteroidota > Bacteroidia > Bacteroidales > VadinHA17 > UBA9300. The sequence goes on from DOZA01000280.1 coordinate 889, forward strand.
GATATTTATATGCCGGATTTTAAATTCTGGACAGAAGACCTGTCTGTTAAGACCTGTAATATAAATAATTACAGAACAGTAGCCCTTAGAGCAATAAATGAAATGCACAGGCAGGTTGGTGATCTAATAATAGGAGATACAGGGCTTGCTGTGCATGGCCTTCTGGTACGTCATCTGGTTTTGCCGGGTTATCCCGATGAAACCAGGAAAATTCTTTATCATATCTCGGAATATTTATCAAAGAATACCTATGTAAATATTATGGCCCAGTATTATCCCAGTGGGGAGGTGCATCACTCAGACAGACTGGGCAGGATGCTCAGACCCGGGGAGCACAGGGCGGCAGTTAATTACGCAAAGTCCGTTGGGCTGCAACGTATTGATTATTAGTCTAATAGTGTCTTTTAACTGTTTTGTTCTGCATGCCGGACTGTATTTGTTAAATGATATATATTTATTGATTATTCTATCTTTTTTTCGTATATTAATTACGAGAATTTTTGATTACGGGTAATTAATCAATTTATTAATTATGGGTAAGAATGTAGGAGTCTGGCTTGACAAAGAAAAAGCCTATGTTATTTCCGTGAATGGGTGTAAACATGAAATCCAGAAGGTTGAATCAAATGTAGAAACCAGAGTTCGTTATAACGGCGAAACAAAGTCTTATTCCAGAATTGGAGGTACATTTTTCAACCCTTCCAAGAAAAAGACTAAAAGGGAAAAACATCAGCTAAATCATTACCTGGCTGATCTTTCCAGTAAATTATCGGGGGCTGATAATATTTTGATCTTTGGCCCTGCTGATGTAAAAAAAGAGTTGAAGAAAGTATTAATCAAAAGAAAGGATAAACCAGCCATCAGCCTGGAATCTGCTGAGAAGATGACAGAAAACCAGATGGTTGCCAGGGTAAAAAAATATTTTACCTAGAGATTTATTATTTCCTTATTAAATCAATAGTGCTCTGAAGTATTTCAGTCCTGATATTAAGGTCATACAGCAGGCTATTGTCACGGCTGGGATATACCCTGTTGGATAAGAATACATAGCTCAGTTCATATTTGGGATCTACCCAGGCAAAAGTGCCGGTAAAGCCTGAATGGCCAAAACTTAAGGGAGATGCTCCCGGGCAGGGATAATCGTCCGGGGTACCTTCATTCTCATCCACCAGAGGTTTGTCAAAGCCAAGTCCTCTTCTGTTATCATTCCCGGGGTACTGGTAGGAGGTATATTCCTTAATGATGTCTTCTTCTATTATCTGTTCATTGCCGTATCTGCCTCCCCGCCGATACATTTCCATTAACTTGATAAGATCATTGGCTGTGGCAAAAAGACCTGCATTACCAGAAAATCCTCCCATCATAGCTGCTCCTTCATCATGAACATATCCATGTATTAATTGTTTGCGGAAGAATGTATCTATCTCTGTAGGTACAATACTTGATTCAGGGTAGAACCTGAACGGGTTAAATACAATATTATAAGCACCCAGTTTGTGATAAATATTCTTATACAGGAAATCTTCAAACTTATCCCCGGTCTGGTTCTCAATGATCTCAGGCACAAGGTAAAACACCAGGCCTGAATATACATATTCCTTCTCAGCCAGGGGAGATCGTTTTATTGCTTTCTTTATCTTTTTATAATAGTTGCGGTGTATATACAGACCATTTGCAACAGGATAAGGATAGCGATCCGACTTTACCCTTTTAAATGTCCACCATTTGAAAGAACCATTATCCCTGACTGTATTCTTCCAGTACGGTATCCACGGGAACAATCCTGCCTGATGAGCCAGTATCTCACGCATAAAGAGATCTTTCTTGTCAGAATGCTTCATTTCAGGGATATATTTTACCAGCCTGTCATCGGGAGAAAATAAATCTGAACAGTTAAGCTTCATAAGTCCTGTAGTGGAAGCAGCCACTTTGGTTACAGAGGCCAGGTCAAAAAGATCATTTTCTTGTACGTCTATTCTTGAGTCGTAAGTATGTGTACCATAGCATTTATGGTAGAATACAATTCCTTTCCTTGCAAGTATGACCTCACAGCCCGGGTAGGCACCTGACTCCAATCCAATCACTGCAAGTGAGTCTATCTTTCTTTCAAGTATCTCCGAGGGTATACCGGCATCTTCCGGGTAACCGTACTGAAGCCTTATATTTCCCGGTGTTATTATCCCAAAACCCTCCGTATATTTATCGTTTATGGTTACAGGTAATTTACCATGACCGCCGATACCACCAAAAATCAATTGCGCGGCCAGCTCCTCGGCATAATTATTCTCCTGGTAAGTAATAACCAATCCTTTGGCATTCTGCAGGCCTTCTATACGGTCTACAGCATATGGATTGCCAAAATATACAGCCAGCAGGTTGGTACTATCACTGAGTAAAGAAATCAGTTCAACTGCTTCATCATTTATTCCAAAATTATTATATGGTCTTTGATCGGTGTCGAATATACCTGCTATTACAAGGTCATAACCCTTCAGTTTTTTCAACAGGCTGTCTTTCTTTTCTTCCGGCCAGTAGAAATTATCAATCCTGGTATAGTTCTCAGCCATGGACTGAAAGGCTGTCTTTTCTGTTCTGTTAATAGCCAGGCATGCTATTTTGTTCTTATCCAGATCTTTAACAGGTATAATATTACTATTGTTGTTCAATACAGTAATTGCACCGGCATAAAGTTTTCTGATAAACGATTTATTAGCATTGCTGTTTGATATCTTTTTTGCCTCCTTTGCATCCGGTGTCCCGGAGTATAATCCTGACCAGTATTTAAATGCAAGGATTTTCCTCGTTGTATTTTCTATCTGCTCATAAGGGATACGGCCATTATCATAATATTCCTTAATAGCATTTACGGCTGTTTCAACATCACTCACATATTCCAGGATATCGTTTCCGGCCTGGTAGGCAAGGGCATCAGCTTCTCCCGGTCCATAAAACTTTGTCAGCCCTTTCATATTCATGGCATCAGTCAGGGCTAGCCCTTTGAAATCCAGTTCATTCTTCAGCAGCCCTGTCATTATCTTTTTAGAAAGTGTTGATGATAAGTTAGTAGTGGTGTCAAATGCAGGAATATTAAGATGAGCTGACATTATAGCTCCTATACCATTGTCAATAGCATGTTTAAATGGATAAAGCTCAAGGCTGTCGAATCTCTGACGGCTATGGAATAATACAGGGAGATCGTGATGCGAATCAGTATCTGTATCGCCATGACCCGGGAAGTGTTTAGCAGTGGCCAGAACCCCGTTATCCTGCATTCCTTTCATATACATTAGGACTTTTCGGGTTACCTTATCCCTGTTTTCTCCAAATGACCTGAAATTAATTACAGGATTGAAAGGATTATTATTTATATCAGCCACCGGGGCAAGGTTAATATTTATACCGAGCAGCTTTAGTTGAGAGGCTATCCTCCTGCCCATATCATATATCAGTGAATCATTACTTATAGCACCCAGGGTCATCTGGTAGGGATAATCCTGGATATTATCAAGCCTCATACCCGGTCCCCATTCACCATCAAGAGCAATACCAAGTGGTATTTCAGATATATCCTGGTAATGTTTTATCAATTCTACTTGTTTGTCAGGTGTCCCCTGGAAAAAAACCAGTCCACCTATACCATGCTCCCTTATCGTACGGTCGACATCCATGTAATGACTTATATCCCTGTTTGACCAGGTAGCAATGAATATACTCTGGGCAATTTTCTCTTCGATAGTCATTTCTGATATAACAGAGTCGACCCAGGGGTGATTACAGTACTGTAGGTATTCGGGATCCTGGGAATAGGTATTAAGGGATAATATAACGAAACATATTGATAATATGTTAATTGACAGGTATTTATAAATCATCATTCAACAGTTTTGAGAACTTAAAAATAATAAAAAAATTATGTCTATTTCGCATCCGGGACTTATATGCTTATAATTATTATTTTTACTGTTTGTAAACAATTATTTCTTCCAAATCATTAATATGAAAAAACAGCGTTTACTTTCTCTTGATATTTATCGCGGGATAACTATTGTATTTATGATAATAGTGAATACTCCCGGCAGCTGGCAGTATGTTTATGCACCTTTAAGACATTCGGAATGGCATGGCTGTACACCTACAGATCTTGTTTTCCCGTCTTTTCTCTTTATTGTGGGTGTATCGATGTGGTTTTCCATGAAGAAATATGGTCACATTCTGAATGCCAGTTCGGTTACCAAGATAGTTTACCGTAGCCTGGTTATTTTTACTGCAGGTTTTTTACTTACATGGTTCCCCTTTGTGGGCAAAGACCTTTCCGGTATAAGGATAATGGGTGTACTGCAGCGCATTGCCCTGGCATATGGTCTGGGAGCTATCATCTGCCTTATTTTTAACAGGAAATATCTGTGGATAGTAACGGCAGTAATACTGTTGGGTTACTGGGCATTTTTATACTTTATGGGTGGTAATGAGCCCTATAGCCTGCAGGGTAATGCCGTTTTAAAATTTGACCTTCTTGTGCTTGGAAGGAATCATCTTTACCGTGGTTTTGGCATACCATTTGACCCGGAAGGCTTACTCAGCACTTTACCTTCCATAGCAACAGTTATTATTGGATTTCTTACAGGCAATATAGTGGGGAAAGGACCGGCAGACATGAAGAAAGTATTAAAGATGGTTCTGGCAGGATTACTTCTTACTGTTGCCGGACTGGTGTGGAAAAGCTGGTTCCCGATTAATAAACCATTGTGGACAAGCTCATATGTTCTGTATACCGGTGGGCTTTCAATGATTATCCTTGGTTTATTATATTTAATAATTGATGTATTTAAACTTAAAGCATGGACTGGTTTTTTCAAGGTTTTCGGAATGAATGCTTTGTTTATCTATATTATTGCTTCTCTATGGACAAAGATTATGTTAATGGTAAAAATAGGGACGGCAGCAGGAAAAGTAAGCTTGTATTCATGGATATACAGTAAATTATGCGTGCCCTTGCTTGGCAACCTCATGGGAAGCTTATTATTTGCTCTATTACAGGTGTTCCTTATGTGGATATTAGTATATATCCTTTACAGGAGGAAAGTTTTCATTAAAGTATAGATTTTATGACTGAAAAGGAGTTACTTGCTGAAAAATACAGGGAATTTACAGGAGAAGAATGCATAGATATAATCAGTCTGCCAAGGTCCGGATCAGACAGGAAGTATTACAGGTTCACCGGTTCGGGTAAAACCCTCATTGGTGCTTATAATCCCAACAGGGAAGAGAACGATGCTTTTATTGGTTTCACAAGGCACTTCAGGTCACTAAGCCTGCCTGTGCCTGAGATATACACATATTTCCCGGAATCTGACTGTTATTTTATCCAGGACTTGGGTGATACGAACCTGTATACATGGCTTGACAGGAAGACTCATACTGATGGTTTTGATGTTGAATTACTTGATTTCTATAAGGATTCACTTGATATGCTGGTTTTATTCCAGACTGAGGCTATTAAGGGTCTTGACCTGGACCTGTGTTACCCGCATAAAAGTTTCGACAGGCAATCTATGATTTGGGATCTTAATTATTTTAAGTATATGTTTCTTAAGCTTGTAGCTGCCCCTTTTAATGAGAAGCGCCTTGAAAAAGATTTTAATGTCCTGGTTGATTTCCTCCTTGAAGCACGGCAGGATTTTTTCCTGTATCGTGATTTCCAGTCAGCTAATATTATGGTGGTTGACCGGAGACCGTGGTTTATAGATTACCAGGGAGGCAGGAAGGGCAGTGCACAGTATGACCCAGCTTCATTATTATATGATCCCAAGGCACATGTTCCTCAGGAAGCCAGGGAAATGCTTATTGAGCATTATATTAAAAACTTCAGTAAGAGTACTTCCACAGATGAATCGGAATTCAGACGGTATTATCATGGTTTTGTGTTTATCAGGATAATGCAGGCAATGGGTGCTTTTGGTTACCGTGGTTTATACGAGCAAAAACCAGGTTTTGTGCAAAGTATAGTACCCGGTATCAGGATACTTAATAATATTATTGATGCAGGACAGATTAATATCAGACTCCCTGAATTATTCCGTATACTAAAGGAAAT
>DOZA01000235.1 GCA_003518245.1 Bacteroidales bacterium
GGTAAGTCCATACATATTCAAAATTTTTATCCCTGCTGCCCAGAAAATACGCTCATGCCGAGGCTGCAGGCTGGCACCGCCACATCCAATAATCCGTGCCTTTCCACCCAGCGCATCTCTCCATTTTGAGAATATAAGCTTATCAGCTATCTTCAGTTTGCGGTAATAAAACCATGATTTTTGCCCGAATGGTTTATACTCCAGTCCCAGTTTGACTGCCCAGAAAAACATACGCTTCTTAATTCCTTTAAGGCTCCTTCCTTTCGCTATCACGTTGTCATATATCTTTTCAATCACTCTGGGCACAGCATCAAATCCCTTCGCCTTGATTTCCTTCAGTGTTGAAGCAAGCGCTCCCATGCTCTCCGCATAATAAATACTTGCCCCTGAAAACTGAGTCTGGTAATTACCCATCCGTCCACCGACATGACATAAAGGCAATATGCTCAGATACCTGTCATTAATGCCCAGTTTAAAAACATCAGTTGCTGCCAGAAAGTTGCGAACCATATTTTTATGTGAAAGCATTACTCCTTTTTGTCTTCCCGTGGTACCTGAAGTGTATATGAGTGAAGCAAAGTCGTCTTCATTAATTCCACTTTTTATGCTCTCTGTTAATTCAATAATGTCATTTCCAGCTTCTTCTCCTGCTTTTACTATTTCTAACCAGTTATGGGCATCCTCAATTTTATTAAATGTATACACGTGCTTGATTTGCTTAACCTCATCACAAACAGGTTTGATATTTCTTAACAGTCGCTTATCAGATATCATTACCATTTTCGAATCTGAGTGTTCAAATACATATCTGTATTCATCACAGGTCAATGAAGTAAAAACAGGAACATGAATTATTCCGATCATTGACATTCCCATGTCAACAAAATTCCATTCAGGGCGGTTATTTGTTATTGTTATAATTTTATCCCCTTTCCTGAACCCCATTTTAATGAGTCCATATGCAAAATGATGGGAAATATCATGGTATTGCCGTGCACTGTAGTTAATCCACTCGCCATCTATTTTTGCTGACAGTGCGTCTTTCTTATCAGGAAATTTCAGGATATACCTGTCAAGCAGGTCGAATATGCGGGTTGGTTTCATTTCAGGTATTTTGGTTTATTGCAAGATAGGAAAATTATTTGTTGAAACGTTTATCTTTTGAGTTGTTGCATTGGGTAAGTGTTCGGGCTGTTTGAATTTAGTGATTTATCAAATGTAAGTGCGGACCCATTTCAGTTATTTTCTGTTTGATACACCCCCTTATCGTCTTATACCCTATCTTTTAATGAATTTCGAATATTTATTATTCAATATTCCTTAGTATCTTCCCCAATAAAACCAATATCAATAAAAAATTAAAAAACACAAATATACACCTGCTGTTAAGCGCAAATATCTAATCCTTATCTCCGGGCTTATGTGGTTATCTATTGGTATAATGCTTAATACCATAGCCATTGATTGGCTTTCACATTATCATTTCAAAAACACATTCATATACTTAACCGGGGGTATAATAATATCGCTGATAATTCATCATTTCGGCTTTCTTAAAATAGTTGATAAAAACCTCGGCAGGATAAAGACTCTAAATCCTGAAACCTGCGTATTTGCCTTTTTGTCATGGAAAAGCTACCTGCTTGTTTTAATTATGATAAGCATGGGCATTATGCTGCGTCATTCACAAATACCACGCAATATACTATCTGTGATCTATATCGGGCTAGGTCTCGCACTGATATTATCGAGCATCAGGTATTTAAGAGTTTTTATCAGGACTGTAATCAGGGGATGGTAATATTTTATTTTATTATATACAGGTAGTCTCTTAGTCTTATATCTACCGAGGAACTTCCAATCATAATCCTTAACCTTCCCGGTTCAACCAACCTTTTCATACTGGCATCAAGCATTGACAGCTCATCAAAGCCCAGTGTGAATTCAACTTCTTTTTCCTCTCCTGGCTCCAGGTTAATTCTTTGAAACCCTTTCAGCTCCTTTAATGGTCTGGCAGGTATTTTTGGCGTTCAGCAGGTTGCTTTTGGCCTGCTTAACAAAAGATACAAGATCATTGAGCATCTTTCTCTTAATGATCTTCTTGTCCTGGGCACTTATATGGATAACTGTGTTTCAACTGACTCTTTTGGCACACAGGTAAGCGGGCCGGCAGGGTTATTCGAGAAGTGACTAAAAAACTTATTACCGCAAGAAAGAATTAATCCATTAATAATAGCTGCTGCCATCCCAGCAATGGGTACATAATTGTTCCTTTGGCAGACCTATTGCATCAACAAGGTCGTTAAGGTCCTGATAAAGCAATGAATTTAGTCCCAGGTTTTTGGCTATCTGTTCCACCATTGCCTTGTATTTATCAGATGAAGGGTCTGCATATTCCTTTAAATCTTTTTCCTTCCCTTCAAGCTGTTTTATTGCTTTTCTGCTTGCAAGTTCCATTGTTGATCTCGACTGTGAGAAATTCAGAAAATTACACGGAAAGGTAAGTGGCGGGCATGCTATTCGCATATGTACCTCGGCTGCACCAGCTTTTCTAAGGTCTTTATTATTATCTTTTAACTGTGTTCCCCTTACTATCGAATCATCACAGAATACCAATCTTTTTCCTTTAATAAGTGATTTGACCGGTATAAGCTTCATTTTTGCCACAAGATCTCTCATTTCCTGGTTCTGTGGCATAAAGCTCCTGGGCCATGTGGGTGTATACTTTGAATATGGTCTGGAGTAAGGCATTCTTTTTTCATTGGCATAACCTATTGCGTGTCCTATTCCTGAATCAGGTATCCCCGACACCATATCAGCTTCAATATTATCCCTCCTTGCCAGGGCAGCGCCACACCTGTACCTGCATTCCTCAACATTTATACCCTCATAGTCAGACGATGGATAACCATAATATACCCACAGGAAAGCACATATCTGCATTTTCTTTCCTCTTTTTCTTATTGTCCGGTAACCATCTGCTGTTATTTCAACTATTTCGCCAGGTCCCAGGCAGTATTCCTGCTCATAACCTGTATTTGGAAAGCATGTTGTTTCTGAAGCAACAGCATAGCTATTGTCTTTTTTGCCTATATGCACCGGTGTTCTTCCCAGCTTGTCGCGTGAAGCTATTATCCTGTCATCAGTAAGTATGACCATTGAACATGATCCTTTTACTTTTTCATAAACATTCTCTATACCCGAAACAAAGTTGTTTTCTTCACATATCAGGTTGGCAACTACCTCTGTCGGATTAACATTTCCTTCAAAGTTTTCTGTGAAGTGTTTTTTATCATTAAGGAAATATGCCTCCAGTTCCTCAATATTAACCATTCGGCAGACGGTAGCAATTGCGAAACGGCCCAGATGAGAGTTAAACATTATCGGTTGTGGATCTGTGTCGCTTATAATACCAATCCCCTGGCAGCCACTGAACTCTACCAGGTCAGGTTCAAACTTTGTTCTGAAATAAGAGTTTTCAAGACTGTGTATTGCCCTGCGAAATCCCTGCTTGCGGTTATAAAATACCATTCCTCCCCTCTTAGTACCAAGGTGCGAATTATAATCCGTACCATAAAAAACATCTTTTACCGTATCTTCCTTTGAGATAGCTCCAAAAAATCCGCTCATATTATCTGTTTTTTCGAGCTGATAAAATATGCAATGGTATAGTTTTTACCCCTAAAATGATTTAAATGTTATTAATATTTTATGAACTATTTTTGTGTTAAAATCATAGTTGATTTTATTATGCGGCTGGGGATACTTTATTTTACTACAGAGAGCACGCTTAAGCGAAGAGGAACTTGTTATTTTACCATGGATGGTACGGAGATTAATATAAAAACACATTATTCCATATTTCCTTTATTTCATTATTCCAGTTTTTTGTAACTTTGTGGGCTTAAACGGAATATAATTAACTAACTATGTCAGAAGATCAAAATATTAACTCTCCGGAAGAAATAGTTCAGAAAAAGAGTAAGACAAGGATAATATTATCAGTCATAGCGGGAGTACTGGGTACCATACTGGCAGCCATGGTAATATTATATTTTATGCAGAGGAATAACATGATAGAAATGGAGATCCTGCTGACAGAGCAGAAAGATTCATTAACCAATGAGCTAATTATTCTTAAGCATGGTTATGACACATTGAAGACCAATAACGATTCTCTGAATGCCAAGCTCGATGAAGAGAAAGAAAAAATTGAGCGCTTGTTAGCAATTAACGCATCCAATGTACAAACTATCAGGACATACAGAAAAGAGATAAAAACCATGAGGGAGATCATGAAAAGCTATATAGTACAGATTGACTCTCTAAACACCAGAAACCTTATTCTAATCGCAGAAAACACCGAGATAAAACAGCAGATGAGACAGGTTGAGCAGACAAATATAGAGCTTACACAGGTAAAAGATGAGCTCAGCTCCAAGGTCGATATTGCTTCAGTTATAAAATCCCGTGAAATAAGGCCTGTCACCATGAATAAGAAACGTAAGGAAACCGACAGGCTGGATCGTTTTGTAAAGCTTGAGGTTGCTTTTATCCTTAATGAAAATCCTATAGTTGAACCTGGCAAGAAAACAGTCTATATGAGGGTAACCAGGCCTGACGGCCTTGTTATCACCAACTCGCCTGATAATCTTTTTCAGTATGAAGGAGATAGTATAATTTATACAGAGAACCGTACTATCGAATATCTTAACAAGGATGTTGAAATTAGCATCTTTGTTGATAATAATGGCGATTTTATTTCCGGTACATACAATATTGACCTTTATCTTGACGGAAATATAATAGGATCAAGCAGCTTTATGCTTAAGAGCCGTCGTTAGGTCATCATCAGTTCTGATATTATATTATCGGATATCATCTTTCCCTGGTTTGTAAGCACAAGCTGGCTACCTTTTTTTGTCATCATACCGTATTTTACAAAACGCGTAGCCAGGTTATTAAGATAATCACGTGATTCCTTATTTATTTTATCTTCTACATAATCGAGATCAATGCCCCACATTGTGCGCAGCGATGTCATTACATACT
>DOZA01000357.1 GCA_003518245.1 Bacteroidales bacterium
AAGCCTGGTAATCTACCGATATACGGGTTCTACCTGCCCTTCTCTCGCCTTCACTTCCACCGGACTTATATTCATCAAAAATAATTTGTTGCTGATTTTCCCTGACGGGTATCAGCTGGTAATCAATAATCTCATAATTATAAAGGATGTCAATAGCCCTGTTGACTTCTGCCCTCTCCCCGAAAATATATATACGTACCTTGTAAAAATCTTCCTCATTGACAATCCCAAGGATGGTATTATCCGGCAGTTCAGGCAGTATAGGCTGTATTTTGTCTCTTAATCTCTTAGCATTATTTTCGTTCTTAAAAGCACCAAGCTTTATGGCATAACCCCTCTGAGTAACAATAAATGGCTTTCCCGTGGTATGGCTTGCTTTTTCCAGTCGATCCCCGTCATCCACCAGGTGATTGTCAGGTCTTGCTTCAATAATCAATCCAACCCACGGCTCAATAGCGGCTGAAGCCGGGTGAACCAGCAGCTGGATTGTTATAAGCAATATCAGAAAACTAGGTTTACTCATAGTTAATACTGTGTACCACTAATGTCCGATTAAATCCAACTGATTTTCAGTTGTTTATTATACAGTTCTTTGANNATTTGTAAGCAGCTCATTTAGAGGTGTTTTGCCGAGTAGAGAAATACTCAAAATCTGCAAAATTTCGTATGTTGAGCGGTCAACTTTCAATTTGTTACGAACTAGTGCAACTAGGCAGTAGGCAATTATTGTTGAATAAACCTGAATTTTTACTGCATTAAGTGTCGTACCCCAGAAAGATTTAATTCTCAAATGTTGTTTTATCCATTTAAAAAACAACTCAACTTTCCATCGATATTTGTAGAGTTGAGCAATCTCTTCTGCGTTCAGTTCAAAGTTGTTGGATAAAAACATCAAATGATTATCTGTTTCTTCATCATAAAATTTGATGCGACGAATTTTTTCCGGATATTCTTTTGAAACATAAAATCCTGTCAATTTGCCAATCTGATCTAGTTGTACTCCATTGTTTTTGTTGACTTTTTTGGAATACATCCTTTGATACTGCAGATTGCTTTTTGCTCTGACAACAAAATAAGCAGAACTCTGGTGTATTCTGTAAAGCCGTTTATAATCAATGTATCCTCTATCAAGGATGTAATAACCTCCTGGTTCATAATACAATAAATCCAAGGCATTCATATCATGAACTGATGCAGCGGATACATGGATGAAAGTTGGAATAGAAGTCTTTATATCATACAAAGTATGCAGTTTCATTCCTCCTTTTCGTTTTCGGAACGTTGCCCACCAAAATACACTAAGACACAAATCAATGGTTGTAAAATCAAAAGCATATACATTTCCATCTATGTTCAGAAGAAAATCTTTATCCGTAATGGAAGCTTTTCTTGCAAGATCAATCAAATGGAAAGCATATTCCTCGAATATTCTACAATCACGCTTTTCATTGGCGTTAGCAAAATTTGATCTGGATGTACCCTTGCCAAAGCCAAGGTGATAATACTTGGGTTTGTGGGGTTCAATACTAATCATCAGATCTCTCAGACTGTTTCTGCCAGTTAATTGACCAAAGATCATACTAAGAAGCTGATTCCAACAAGTGAAGTGTCTAACATGCTTATTACCATCATATTTACTTACTAAACGATCAAATACACGTTGCGGTAAAAAATCTGTAAGTTGTGAGAATACATATTTGCCTTGATTAATGAATTTTAGCTTTTCACAAAGCTAAAACCACAAATATCAATTCAAATCGTCACGCACCTAAAAAGCTCTACGAACAAGATATACTAAGGGTTTCAAAGAACGTTATATTAATTTAATCGGACACTAATGACTGTGGACTGTAAATAATATTCATAAAGCCCTCGAAGCGATTACGCCTGAGCGCATTCACGTATTCCTCCCTTGAATAACCGGCACCGGCCTTTATTGTGATACTGTTGCCCAGGCCCTTATTTAAGATTATCTTAAAAGCTGCTGCTTTCTGTCTGTCAAGATCCGCAGCCAGATCCCACGGCTCATCGGGTGCTGTGCCCACACCCGCAGTTATCTGCAGATAATCTACCTCATTAAAGTACCTCCTTGCACTGAGAAAGACTGATTCTGATGTGCCAACATCTTTGACATGGATATATGTCCTGGCCGAGAGCCAGTATTTTCGTAAATATTTTTCTATAGAAACTGTAGGAATAATAATATTCCTGTCAAAATAATAATAAGAGGCACCGCCTGACAATGCCCATCCCTTATCAATGTTATACCATAGTTCAGCTGCAGCCCTGTGTCTCGGGAAGTATTTAAAGGGACTGTAAGCATAAGCCAGCCATGCGTATGATCTCTCGGTGATCTTTGGCCAGAATTCGGCCTGTACCTGTATTCCTGTTTTTACTGTTTCGGGATCGGTGTCTCCCTGTATATTTCCAAAATTAGCAGTAGCCAGAAGCGGCCCTATTGAAGTTTCATATTGTGCCCCAAGCCTGAATATTTGCCAGAACCTGGAGTAAGGTTCCCTGAATGTATCAAAGTAATAACCGAGGAAAATATCAACACCGCCAGCTAAAGTGTCGTTCATCGCCTCAACCGGTGCAGCCTCCTCCGGGACCCTTTCTTCCTGTGCAGCTGACTCGGACCATCCGGTGATAGTCTCCCTTGCGTTTATTGCATCCTCATGGTCCGGCTCTGCTACAAGGAGTGAATCGAGCATATTTATTGCTTCATCGTACCTTCCCTGCCAGGCTATTATCCTTGCCAGCAGCACTGCAGCATCTCCATATCCGGGGTTATCCCTTACAAGTAGGCGGGCCATACTCTCAGCCTCTTCCAGTCTCCCCTCATAGGCTACTGT
>DOZA01000277.1 GCA_003518245.1 Bacteroidales bacterium
GTTTTTCTGTCATTCCTTCCCCTTCACTACATTTACCCCGCACTTGCTTAAGTGCGGGGTTTACCCTTGAGCAAAGTGAAGTGTTCAGGATCAGAGTGACACATTCTACACTTTTTCAGCAACCTCGGAAACTTGCAATGACAAGAATTATATTATAAAAAGGAGGGAAAGAAATTATTCCTTTCCCTCCTTCATATCAGTAATAAATAACTATTTTACAATCAAGATCTTCTTCGTAAATGCTTCCTCTGGTGTTTTTAACTTGATGAAGTATACACCAGTGGGAAGGGTTTTACAATCAAGATTGAAAGTGTGCTTTCCACCTTTTTCTTTTCCCTTAATTAGGGATTTGAGCTTCCTGCCTGAGCAATCAAAAAGCATAAGAGAAACCTCTTTCTCCTTATCAAGATAATAACTGATTGCCGCATAGTTTGCAACAGGATTTGGGAAAATCCTAATGCCTTCTGTGTATCTACTTGATGTATTGCCAGAAAGTTGTGGTCCTCCTCTACCACCTCTTCTGTGTTCATATAACAGCAGTAAACTCATAAGAGCATCATTGTTAATGCCCTTTATTGCAAATGTGAGTTCACTGTCAGCATAAAAGGTTGGAGAGATTGTTTTGTTATATATGACAAGATTGTTGGGATTGATAAAGGTGTCTCCTAATGAGGTTCCATCAACAGAAAACCTCTCAGAAACCTTTCCCATACCTTTTTCATAAAAAACTGCACAGGCTTTGTATACCTTCTCGGGATTTAATCCTGTAAACCTGTAAATAAGGGAATCTGCATCTATGTCTATCTTCTTAAATGGCTTTGAACCGTATGAATGGTAATTTCCCCTTCTAACTGTAAAAGGTGATGGGTCTTCGTATCCCGCATCTGCGATGTAAAGAGGGGATGGTCCACCAGAAACAAGATATTTATATTCTATATCATAAGGTGCATCATTATTCTCTGTCCAGATATAGTAGTATTCCGTTGAGTTTTCTGTCTCATTTATCTTGAAATGGGGATAACGGGAGTTCTTAACGGTGTTACTGATATTTACTCTATCCCATCCTCCAGTAAAAGGATTGTATTTCGCTTCGTATATATCCCAGTTATTAGACAAATGCTCCTGCCACGATACATTATTTCCACCTGAGGAAACAGGATATGCAGATTCTACAGAACCATCGCTCACAATACTTATGTTATACCATTGGTTGTTATATTTATACCTGTGAAAGATGTCTCTTTGCACACCACTCTTACCATCCCATACAACATAAATATTACTTCCATCTACCTCAAGGGATGGATGATGACAATCGGTTAATCTGCCTGATACCATCTCAGGATTCTGCCATACACCAAATGCATTTCTCTCCCTGTACCAGATTGCTCCATTTGCATCATAAGCAATGTGAACAGAACCTACAGGCATTACATCCAATGAAGCATATCCGTATTCTGTGGCAGTCGCTACATCGTAAGAATATATAACATTACCAGAGGTAAGAGAAAATGTTAGATATTTGATGGTATCGTTTGCTGATGGCACGGATATGTTAAAACATGTGTGCCCGTTTCCATAGGCATCTATAACAAAGGAAGACGGACCCAATGTATCAGAAGATGTATAGAGCACATAGTTATCCCAATTCCCTGAGCCGAGAGCACCTGTATATTTTGCAAACAAGAGGGTATCTGTATTGTTATGTTTTACATAAAGGAGATACGGGTATGTTCCTCTTGCAACAACAGGATAAGCACCTTCACCTGGTGAAAGTTTTCTGGACCAGGTGTTACCATAATCCTCTGAACCTACAAGATAGGCAACTCCACCACTTTCATAGGTTATAAGCAGTTCATCTGTTTCCTCATTCCTTACAAGGTGCCTCCCATTATTATAGCAGGTTGCACTATCAGATGAGGAAACAAGATGCTTGTTAAAAGGTGGGACAAAATAATAGACGCCTGAATCTGTGCCTGCATATAGATATTGTGGTGCATCAGGGTCAATCCCTAAATCCCGGACTTTAGTTAAAGGAAGTCCCTTGTTGTCTTGTATCCAATAACGGCAGTAATCCACGCTAAAATAAAAATCGTTAGTGTTAGTACTGGCGTCAAGAGGTGCGAAATAAACTAAACTAGGTTCTTCAAGGTCAATTGTAAAGAAACCTGGGTCATAATAATAAGCATTAAATAATGAAAGGTCATGCCAATTTTCTCCACAATCAGTTGTCTTTGTAAAGGTTATGTAATACCACGGTCCTTCTAATTCAGCTAATAGTGAGGTACTGCTGTAAGGATGAAAAAGAATTTCAACCCAGGGAAATTCTAATGGATGAATTCTTGGAATCCAAGTCTCACCGCCATCGGTACTTTCGTCAATAATTAATGGTCCTGCTACAAAGACATGATTTGCATTATTAGGCGTACGATCACAAGTAGTCCACATCATTTTTGCTGCCCATAAGTCAGTAAGATACTCAGTCCATGTAAGACCTGTATTATCACTGCGCAGTAGATAGCGTTGATGATTAGCATGATTGGAAAATGTATAAACTCTCTCTGGTGAATAATAACTGTAATCAATATTAGGAATTGGAGGAATAACATCATTCACTTCCGTATATGTTGAATTCCAATCTGTTCCACCATCACTGCTATGATAAATATGATATTCTTGATTAGGCACTAATACCTTTGTCCACTTGAGCATTTCATTATTTAAATTCGGATGAACTACAGCCGAGAGATTTTCTGAAACCCTGGCAACAGTGGAGCGTGTTGGCCAGTTATCACCATCATTAGTGCTTGTATAATTCGCCTTATCCGAAAATGCAAAAAAATTCGGTATTCTGGGCTCAACCGCAATAACTTTTGCCTTATGCATTTCTTTAATTCTTTCAAGCCAGTTTGTAGGTGTCGTGAGATTTTTTATGAAAAAGCTGTTATCAGTGCCCAAATAGAGAAAGTGCTGGGAATTGACTTCAAATGTTATAAGCATATTGGTATACAGATCGGTCAGGTCTTCATTAAATGGATGCCAGTAAGCCGCATCACCACTGTTCGTATTCCGATAAACACCCAATCCTTCGTAAGAATATGGTCCAGAGCCAAATGCCGCATAAACTTTGTCAGAATTTATCGGGTCACCAAGCACATCGTTAACAGGTAACCAGTTTTGATGCAGAACCCTACTCCAGGTATTACCGCCATCTGTTGTCCTCATCACCCCACCGTCAGAATGGCTACCCACCTCAGATCTGTAGCCTGCAAAGATATAGCTGTTTAATGCACAGCAAACTGAGACTGCCTCAGGACGCGACATATAACCCGGCTGTCCTGAAACCGGCTGACCAATCTGCAACCATGTTTGACCATAATTTTCACTCTTATAAACCCCAATATAATTATGATTACCACCTGAAGCAACCTTATCTGATGAAGCGTAGATAATCCAAGGATATTCGGGCCTTGGGTCCCATTTCAAATCCGTGACAAAGAAACCTGTTTTATCGCCAATAATCCACGATGCTGTCCACTGATTATTATTGACATCCCAGTAATAGATGCTATATCCATCTGCACTCAGCGGCTCTATGCCCAGAACAATGTGCTGGGCATCACGTATTGCTATAGCACCTGGCGTAAAACTGGCTGGCAAACCGGCATTTCTTGATGTCCAGTTTGTTCCACCATCTGTGCTATATTTTACCCCACCATCACTCCTCTTAAGACCAATATAAACCAAATTTCCATTATTTGGGTCGCAGGTAACACATCTGATGTTAACATCCTTCATAATTACAGTCCAGGACTGCCCTTCATTCGTGCTCTTTACAAGTGAATAATCCCGATTTACTCCATAGATAACAGGTGCACTGTTCACAGTACCAACTGCAACATCAATCAGCCTTTTGGCACAATACGGTCCTTTATAAAAATGCCAACCCGGGGTTGTGCTACCTTTCCCCAAAACGAGAGAATATAATCCCAGAAACAATATAATAAGGATAATTCCCTTCTTGGTCATTTTTGCCTCCTCGGTCATTTTATTTTTATGACCTTTTTTATACTAAATACATCACCTGCCATTACTTTAATAAAATATATACCACCTGGCAGGCTCTTTGTATCTATACTAATCCCCTTTACTCTCTTCCTTAAATCATAAGACATCACCTCCTTTCCACTTACATTATACATTTGTAGCTCTATGCCCTTTGCTCTATGCCCTATGCTGGGAAGGGCAATGGTGATGGAAGTGGTGAACGGATTGGGAAATACTTTTAAAGAAGAAACAGACACTGATGCTCTCTCCTCAATCCCCGGAGGTGTCAGGCTACCACGACGAATATAGAGTTCTTCATAATAAGTGTACTGATTGTCTCGCCAGACAACATACACATAATTTTGAAACACAGCAACATTAGCATCACGTATTCCAATGGCAAACCCCGACTTAACTGTTTCTCTTTCTCTCCAGGTCTCCCCACAATCTGTGCTTGCCAGAAAGAATAATGAGCAGGGTGCAGGATTACCCGTTCCATTATAGTCCCAAACAATAAATATCATACTATCCTGACTCACCATATCCAGAGCACCACCTGCATCACAACGAGAATCGGGTGTTAATCTCTGCTCCACTCCCCAGGTGAGACCATCATCTGTGCTCTTTCTGAACATTACATCATCAAATAACATTCCACCACCAAACTTATTGTCCGTCCAGGCAATGTAAACATCCTGCTCAGG
>DOZA01000247.1 GCA_003518245.1 Bacteroidales bacterium
TTAAAGACTCCGAAAGTTCGGTATAAAAATCCCTGATCCTGCCGGAGGCAGGAACTCTCGGCCTCAGATTATTTGAAGGTCAGCGAACGAAGGTCCGGAAACAGCGACGGCCGGAGCTAAGAAATGCCTGTTTGACCCCTGGCAGAACGAAGTGATCGTCAGGGGGAGTTACATTTCGGGAGTTTCCGGATCAAGAGAACCTTCAAATAATCTGCAGCCGTGATTCTTTTGCTTCTTTTCTCATCAAGGAGAAAAGAAGAAAACTACTTTAGATCTTTATCTTTGTTGCATGATAACATTGCAACAAAGAATCAATGCCTTCACCAGGCTGGGTTACATCATGAAAGATGCAGCCTCTCCGGAACCATCGTCAGCTGAAGCAGAAAAGCTGAGAAAGGTCATGGACCGCCAGCAACAACATAACATATGGTTTACACCTGATAATGTTATAAGATCTGTGGAAGCTATTGCTAAAATGCTTGAGAAAGACAAACTGGAAAAATGGCTTGAACAATATAAAATCCCATACAATCCTGTATCAATCAAAACAATAGCGGTAATTATGGCCGGTAATATACCGCTTGTTGGCTTTCATGATTTCCTGTGTACCCTCATTACCGGCAACAGGATACTGGCACGTACAAGCTCAAAAGACAGTGAACTGATAAGAACAGTAGCTGAAATATTGTGCAGAATAAACAGTCGTTTTTCTGAGAATATCATATTTACTGACAGGATATTATCCGGTTATGATGCTATTATTGCAACAGGAAGCGATAATACATCCAGGTATTTTGAATACTATTTCGGCAAAAAACCACATATATTCAGGAAAAACCGAAACAGCGTTGCCATTTTAAGCAAGCATACAGATGAAAAAGATATAAGATCACTGGCTATTGATATCTTTTCATATTATGGTCTGGGATGCCGTAATGTTTCAAAATTATTTATTGAAGAAGGTATGAATATTAATGATTTAAGCTATTACTGGCAACAATGGTCACAGCTTTTATGTCACAGCCCTTATGCAAACAACTACCTGTATAACAAATCGTTATTAAATATTAACAAACAGGAATATATAGATACAGGGTTTTCACTGCTTACACCCGGTACCTCCCTCACCTCACCGGTAAGTGTAATACATTACGATTTATTTAATAATATGAAGTCCTTGATGGAAGAACTCCACTTACAGGCAGATAAAATACAGTGTATTGTTTCAGAAAATCATATTGCTTTTGGTCAGACTCAATTTCCGGGGCCAGGTGAATACGCCGACAATACAGACACTTTAGATTTTATTATTTCTTTGTAATAAAATAATTTTTCATATTTCATTCTTTTAAAAAAAATATTACATTGCATAGATTCAAATACGGCGTTTATGATATATAAATTTGTAGTTATATCAAGTGAAGAAGAATCTTTCCTGCGTGAGTTTGAACTAGATGAGAACAATACTCTCCTGGATTTTCATAATATATTGCAGGAAGAGCTGGAGTTTGACAAATCACAGATGGCTTCATTTTTTACTACTACTAAAAAATGGGAGAAGGAAGAGGAATTTACTCTTTTTGAGATGGGTGCAAACACAACTCCTATGGATGAAGTGATAATTGATGAGATAGTTATTGAAGACAATCAGAAATTACTGTATGTTTTTGATATGTTCAATGAAAGAACCTTATTCATCGAATGTACAGGTACTACTAACGCTGTTGATGGAAGAACGTATCCTGTCTGTACGCGGTCTCAGGGGAAGCCTCCCCATCAGGTGCATTTTTCAAATTTTACAAAAGTTGCTGCCCGCATCGATGACGATGATGAAGAACCGGAAGATGGATTTATTGATGAGAACGATACTGATCTGTCCGGACTGGAAAACATGGAGAACAACGAAGATTCCTGAAGCCACTCTTTTGAATAATGAATAATACTCTTGTTATAATACTGGGTCCTACGGGTATTGGCAAAACGGACCTGAGTATTGATATTGCCCTTCATTTCGATACTGAAATTATTTCATGCGACTCAAGACAATTTTACAGGGAAATGTCAATAGGAACAGCTGTTCCGTCCACAGAACAACTGAAAAAAGTTAAACACCATTTCATAGGCAATATTTCAATAAATGATTATTACAGTGCCAGCAGGTTTGAACAAGACTTTATACGGCTGTCAAAAGATCTCTTTATGTCTCATGATCTTTTAATTATGACTGGTGGTTCAGGCCTTTATATAGATGCTGCCTGTGGTAAGATAGACGATATCCCTGATGTTGATTCCACTGTCAGGGATAAATATCTCCGTAAATACATTGATGAAGGACTGGAAAGTATCAGAACAGACCTGAGGCTGCTGGATTCTGATTATTACAACCAGGTAGATCTTAAAAACCATAAACGAATTATCAGGGCGTTGGAAATATGTGAAACCACAGGTAAACCATATTCTTATTTCCTGCAGAAGAAAGTAAAAGAAAGAGATTTTAATATCCTGAAGATAGGACTGGAAATGGAGCGACAGGAATTATATCACAGGATAAACATACGCGTCGATGATATGATAAGTGATGGCCTTGAGGATGAAGTGAAAAGCCTCATTGAACACAGGGACAAAAATGCACTTAATACTGTTGGCTACAAAGAGATTATAAGTTTTATAGACGGTGACATAAGCAGGAAAAAAGCAATTGAACTGATAAAAAGGAATTCAAGAAGATACGCAAAAAGACAGATAACCTGGTGGTTCAGGGACAAAAATATCGAGTGGTTCCACCCACGGCAGAAAGAAGACATTATTTATTATATAGAAGAAAAGACTAAATAAAGGCTCTTTGAATTAAGATTGACTTCGTCGAGCTCGAATCACTCGCTTGCCTGCGGCAAACTCGCAATTCTCGGTTGAAGATCAACGATTTAAGATCTTGAAAGTGTTTGTTTTACAAAATAATATCTCCATGTTGAGGTAAATCGCCAGATATTCATAGTCTCTATGTTTGGCTGTTTATCCACTATTCTCATTGTTATTACTCTGCTCTGTGCTCTGTGCCCTGTGC
>DOZA01000323.1 GCA_003518245.1 Bacteroidales bacterium
CGGTGGATGGTTCCAGAGCTACTATACTTCCATTCCTGTCACCCATAAGCTTCTCACCATATCGTTGCAGGTCAATATCCAGTGTGGTAATAAGATCTTTGCCGGGCACAGGTACTGTATCATATTTACCCTCCTGGTATAAACCTTTAACCCTGTTATGTACATCAACAAGGAAAATCTTCAGTCCTTTATGACCACGCAGGTATTGCTCGTAAGATTTCTCAATGCCATTTTTACCTATATAATCTCCCGGTTTATAATAATTATCTGCTTCTATTTCCTGGTTATTGACCTCGCCGACATACCCCAGGGCATGGGCGGCTGAGGGATAAGAATATTTCCTGAGTGTACGTGACTGAACATAAAAGCCGGGGTACTTATACATTACCTCCTGAAGACGGCCATAAGTCTCGGAGGATACCATTTTGAGAAATACTGAAGGAGCATACTTTGAAAACCCTCTTGCTGTTGTCATCCTGTTAATGAAATCATCTCTTTCTATATCCAGTATACTGCATAATTCAGTAGTATCAATATCCTTTGTCTGGCCAGGGATAACCATCAGATCGTATGCAGCCTGGTTATAAACCAGCAGTTCTTCATCCCTGTCATAGATAAGACCACGTGCCGGGTATTGTGTAACATAACGAAGCACATTATTCTCGGCTGACATACGGTATGACTTATTTACTACCTGCAGAGCAAAAAGCTTCGATATAAGGACAATAGCTGCAATAATGATAACTGCATAGAAAAATATCTTCCTGCCACTATATATATCCTTTAATTTATTCAAAGCTACCTCCTGATAATTATAACCTGTATAATTATAATAAATAATATGGTAAATCCGGCACTCAATAATACCCTCAGCAGGGTTCTGAAGAAATATTCGAACCTGAATACTTCAATATAAAACAAAGCAAGATGATGAATAGTAACAAGTATAAGTACATAGGTTAAAAACCATCTGAAGCCATAAGTTTTGATACCGGGTAAATCGCCCTGTTCGTAGCCTTCATGGGGAGAGACAAGATTAAGTATATATGGCCTGGCAAAACCGGCAAGAACAGTGGCAGAGGTATGAAGGCCCAGTGTTCCTGATGTGACATCTATTACAATACCCGTAGAAAATGACAGGATCAGGATAAGCCATGAGGGAGTTTCAAAGGGAAGAAGGATAATAAACAATATATATATATAAGGATTAACAAATCCGCTGAATTGAATATTATTAAGTAACAGTACCTGTATGGCTAGCAGCAGGATAAAAAGCCCGGTATATTTCAGGATATCGTTCAGCATAATTACTTATTTTGTTTCCTGTAGTTCAGCTTCCAGTTTTATCTGATCTTCTTTCTTCAGGTTTATAATTACATATACATTATTTAATTTCCTGAATTCAGTTGATAATTTGACCTTAATATCATAAAAGTCACCAGTGGAGCTATCATACTCATCTATTGTACCTACCATTATACCTTCAGGAAAGATAGCCGAGTACCCTGCTGTTTCCACAGTATCGCCTATCGATATATCAACATGGTGAGGTATCTCATTAAGTGTTATAGTATGTATATCAGATCCATCCCATGTTAAGGATCCAAAATAACCATTTTTACTCAGCCTGGAAGATAGTCTGAAATCAAGATTAAGAGCAGACATAGCAATTGAATAACTCTTGCCAGCTTCAACTATTATTCCAACTATACCATCAGTACCTATGACCGCCATATCTTCTCTCACACCATTCAGGGTTCCTTTGTTCAGTGTAATATAGTTCTTCTGCTTATTTACGCTGTTGTTAACAGTGCTGGCCTGGATATACAAATATTGTTGCATGTAAATACTGTCGGTTACACTGAAAACACTTAATTCAGAATCGTTGTAAACTCTTTGCATGGTATTCCTTAATCTCAGGTTTTCCCTTTTTAATTGCTCGTTTAATTCATTCAGTGAAAAATAATCAGATGCCAGGTTTATCCTTTCAAATAATGATGCTGTTGTAGCATTAAATGCTTTAGAAAGAATAATATTATGATAATTAGGTCTGGAGGCAAGCAAATACAGGGCTATCGCTTCAAGAAGAAGAAACAATAACACATTACCAAACCTTTTCAGGAAGTTTAAAAGATTTCTCATTAACTACCCCCTGTATTATCTCATCAGGAACGAAAATTTATCTGAATTTTTTAGTGCTACTCCGGTACCTCTTGCGACAGCATGAATAGTATCTTCTGCTATCTGGAACGGTATATTTATTTTATCTGTTAATCTTTTCGGCAATCCTCTCAGCAAAGCTCCTCCTCCTGCAAGATATATTCCTTTAGCCACAATGTCAGCATATAATTCAGGTGGCGTTTGTTCAAGTACACTTAAAATAGCTGTCTCAACCTTTGAAATTGATTTATCAAGACAATGCGCTATTTCCTGGTACGAAACAGGTATTTCCACAGGCATTGCTGTCATGAGGTTTGGTCCTCTGACAATAAAATCAGCAGGTGGTTCATCGATGGAAGGCAAAGCTGCTCCTACGTTTATCTTAATATCTTCTGCTGTACGTTCTCCTATCTTTATATTATGCTGGTGTCTCATATATGATTGTATATCTGTTGTAAACCCATCACCTGCTGTTCT
>DOZA01000302.1 GCA_003518245.1 Bacteroidales bacterium
CGATTACCCCATCCATTCATGTTGCAGGACCTTGTTCATCGTAATGCCTCTGCTGTGATCTTTGCAGCTCAGCAAACACCCGATGTTAAACTGGAAGTATTTGAGAAAAAACAAATTGATAAGAACCTGTACAGGGTAAGAGTAAGATTAATCAACGATAATGTTATGCCCTCAATGCTTTATAACAGTATAAAACATAAACTTTACCCTCAGGATATGCTGACAGTGCAGTGTAAGTCTGCAAGTGTTATTAGTGGAGGCAAGTTAAATGATCCTTACAGGAACCTCGTTGAATATAAGGTGTATAAGCCGGAATTGCAGTTTTGCCAGGTTCCGGGTTTCGGAAAAATAGAATACCAGTTTATTATCAGCGGTAAAGGGAAAGTTGTGATTGACTATCAATCAAGGAAAGCAGGCAGTAAATCCTTGGAGATTGAATTGAAGTAAACGACATCGCTGGCTCGTATCTGATCACCTTTTTAATAGGGTAAGGGGAATGTTCCCCCTGTAAACCTGGATCATTCTGTGTGCCAACCAGGAACCCGGCACCCATGACCTATTTATATTTTATCCTCCCCCGGATATTATGCCAGCGCTTGATGACCATTCCAAACAGAACGGCATTGAAGAATGTGAACATACCATAAATTACTGCCGGTATGGCCATTATAGTGTTATCAAGAAATACGGGACTGCTGGCAATAGTGATTGCCAGGGCACTGTTCTGAATACCCACCTCGACAGAAAGAGTGATAAGTTTGGGTTTGCTGAACCTCAGCCAGCGACCGCAGTAGTAACCTGAGATCATACCCATTATATTCAATAACAGTACAAGAGGTGCTATCCGAAAGTATAACCTGAAAGGACGCTCACTCTCACTATGGTTGGTTAGAATTACAAACAGAAAAACCACTGCCAGAAGGAGAGTGGTGATATACTTCATATACCTCTCAACAGCCTGCGCCCCCTTAGAAAAGCGATACCTTATAAGAATGCCAAATGCTATGGGAAGCAGTATCATCAGGAATATCTTGAGTATTGTTGGTATAAAAGGAAGGCTTATAATAGTTTCCTCGTCCAGAAACAAATTTGAAGCAAGAAGGATATATGCAGGAATTGAAAAAAGTATAAGTATGCTGTTAATAGATGTCAATGATATTGATAATGCTACATTCCCTTTCAACAGGTATGTAATGAGGTTTGATGTAGCTCCCCCGGGACAGATTGAAATAAGTACTATCCCTATCTTTATGGGATCAGGCAAATTACTTAAGCCAGCAATGGTAAATGCTATGGCCGGCAGAAGTATCATCTGACAGATAAGACCTGTTATTAGCGCTTTTGGTTCAGAGAAGATAAGCCTGAAATCTTCCAGGTGCAGCGATAATCCCAGGTTGATCATTATCAAACCAAGGGTTACCGGCAGTATATATTGTGATAACAGGCTTGCTTCCATCAATTAAATTAGTAGTTAAAATTCCAAAGATAACAGGAATTGGAAGAAGACAAAGAGATTATGTGATAGAGTTGTTTTAGGGGGTGAATTGTGGTGCTGCCTGTCTGCCTGAAAACTTTCCCGTTTTGACCTTTTAGCTTATAAATTGATTAACGTTTGTCATAATTAATAGTCCAGAAATAAAATATTCTGATTCTCTAATTTTTATAATCAGGATTTTGTTCGGAGAGAACAGGTACATTCAGTTCCAATCTCCATGTGTTCAATATTTCATAAAGTTCATCCAGTTTATCCTCTTCCATAAAAGCCCTGTTTATCTTTTCACTTATATCGTCAGAAAGGTTATATAATTCCAGGTCACCATTCTCAAAATATTCAATAAGCTTCCAATCGCCGTACCTGACAGCTGATCCCGGTCTTGTTCTGAAGATAGGATCCTGTGTTTCCCGGTTTCCTCCTTCCAGGTATACCGGAAAATACCAGAATAATGGTCTTTCCTCTACCGATCCTGAACCTGTTAATATAGGCATGATATTCTGTCCGTCGAGTGTCTTTCCTTCAGGATATTCCAGCCCTGCAGCCTCAAGTATGGTAGGATAAAAGTCAAGATTGCTTACGGGTGTTTCACTACTTGTACCTGCCTTTATTTTCCCTTTCCAGAAAACAAACATTGGCTCTCTTATACCACCTTCATAATATGATCCCTTTCCGGCCCTGAGGGGCCATTGTTTTGTAATACTGTAGACACCACCGTTATCAGATGTAAAAATTATAAATATGTTATCCAGTTTATCTTCACTCTCCAGCAGGCCAATAAGGCGGCCGATCTGTGTATCCAGGTTTTCAATCATTGTGGCATACTCAATATTGTTTTGCCCGTTCCATTCTTTCCTGTCTATATATTTTGTAACAAGCTGATTTACTGGTTGAAGAGGAGTATGTACGGCATATGGTGAATAATACAGGAAAAAAGGTTTATCACCTGTACTTTCAACAAATTCAAGCACCTTATCCATGATAAGGTTTGTAAGGTAATAATCATCGGCAGGGGCCTCCAGCGGCACATTTTTATAGGGAGGATAATAGCTCCCCGGGTTACCTGCTTCACAGCCGCCTATATTTACATCAAATCCCTGTGTTAAAGGGCTCTCAGTAAGATGCCATTTACCTGCATGGCATGTCATGTACCCGGCATCATGTAGTGCTTCAGCCAGTGTATAACAACTATCGGCAAGTACTGTATTATTTTTCACGGGTATTAATTTCCTGTCTCTGCTCTTACCTCTTTCGGAGCTGCCAACAGTATAAATACCATGTCTGGGTGTCCATTGCCCGCTCATCATACAGGCCCTGCTGGGAGCACAGTTAGCAGCTGAGGCATAGGCCTCTGTAAAAATCATTCCACCTGCTGCCAGTTTATCTATCACAGGTGTTTCATAAAACTCAGATCCCATAAAGCCCACATCCCTCCAACCCATGTCGTCGATATTGATTAACAGGATATTTGGCCTGGGAGTATTATGATCCGTGTTATTGCAGGCAGCAATAAGGATCAAAAAAATGAATTGAAAATATTTGTATATACCTGCCATTAATTGTTTTTTCAACACGGTAGAGGCACAAGATCTTGTGTCTCTACAACAAAACACATCGCCGATTAAATTAAAAAACGCATAACAAGGTATGAAGATCAGGATAAAAAATGAAAATTGTTTGAACCAATGTCCAAAAAAATTATAAATATGTTCATTTTACGGATTTTATTACTGGAATCCGATGCAGGAGATTTTATTATTCATTATTCAAATCTCAGTGTCTCGGATGGATTACGGTTTGCCTCACGGAATGTAGCCATACTGATTGACAGGATACCTATTAAAAGGGTAATTAACCCCCCTGCGATAATCAGCCAGATACTTATACCTACCTTGTACTCAAAATTGGTTAGCCAGTTTCTCATTATTAATATTGTAAGAGGT
>DOZA01000250.1 GCA_003518245.1 Bacteroidales bacterium
CCGACCCAGTTATACCATCCTGCCGTTGGCGGAATATAATAGGACCATTTCTGCTGATAGATTGAACCATTCCAGGAATAGGTATACAGATGACCGTAATAATCTCCCCGACATATAATTTTACCATCTTGTGACATTGCACCACAGCAAGCTTCATAAGGATTTGAGGTTGACCATCTGAGACTACCATTTTCAAAAACATAGGTATTATACCTCGTGACTGCAAAAATTATATTACCATCATCCGAAACATCCACACCATATACCGCACCCGATTCAGGAATGGCAGATGCCCACAACGATTCTCCAGTAGCAGCATTAAATGAGTAAATTATATCCTCTTTCGGTGGTCCAGAACGATAACCCGCCAAAATAATGCGTGAGCCATCACCAGAAAAACTCATTTCCCGCCGCCACATACCTGAGAGAAATCCCTTTTTCCATATCGCTGTATTTGAACCGGGACCAAAAAGATAAAGCGTATCTATGGTGCCGTCATATAGGCTCGCGGCAAACAGGGTATCTGAATCTCCAGACCAACTATCTATACTTCCATCAGGGCCATCGTAATAGTTCAATGGAAACTCCCATTGAGGAATGCTGGTGCTGACATCAAAGAGTTGAAGCCTCTCGTTATTCAGTTCCTGAAAAACCCAGATATATCTATCCCCGGGTGTCATTGACACATTTTTGGCAATCGCCACTGCATCCGCATATTGCCATAAAATCGCTCCCCTGTTCTCTGAATTGAACACGCGTCCTTTGACTTCTTCGACATTTTCACCCGAGGACTGAACCGGAACAAGGTGGGTAACTATTTTACAACTCCCACTCTCTTCGAGTTTTTCGAGCCCCACGCCATTTAACTGCATAGGCAGTAGTAAAAAAACAGCAATTATACTAAACATTCTCTCCTCCTTTCCCAACCAAAGGCTGAAAATACTATTTTAGGGGTATTCAAAAAGAAAACAATTATTTAACCTTTATCATCTTTTTCACCTCATTAATTTCTTCCCCAGTTTTTATCTTGAGATAATAGACTCCACAAGGAAGGTCTTCTTTAATAATTTCTCTAAGATTAAATATATTCTCTTCGGGTGTATAATTTATCTCCTTTGAACACTTCTTTCTGCCAGAAACATCGAAGAGTTGAATTGTTATTCGCTCCGGATTCGGTAAATCAATATAAAGAATTGCCGAGTTCTTGAATGGGTTTGGTGATAATAATACTCTAGAATTATTTACATTATGCATAGATATTGGATATTCCTCTTCAATACCAATAGAAGGAATATGAATTGTTTGGATTGGGTCACCAAATAAATTCAGGGCATACATGCTCCAGCGATAATAGTTATTAGCATTTGCATCAGCTATTAAGTCTGCCTTACCCAGATGGAAATCATACCCGCGAGCCGGTGAGTGGGCGAATACCCTGTCAAAAAATTTTCTCATGTACTTTGCGGAAAAAGAAGTCTGTGGATTCTGACCAGGAGAAAACCAGCCAAAACGAGAATTGGTCATACAACATACCCCTCCACCAGATGCGGCATTCATAAAGTGTTCCATAATACAGTCCGACTGGTCAAATGCACCGATTAAACAGGCAATGCTTGTAAAAACCGTATATTCAGGTTGATTTGTCAGACCATCCATATCTGAATTTGACAAGCTCCCACTACTTCCACACCCAAGAGAGGTTACATTTCCATGATCAATATGTAAAGTAATATTCTGTCCACTGTTTAATGCAGTTATTACAGTATCCTTGTGACTGCCGCCGTGGCTATCATAGACCTTCTTTTTTATATACCCAGCGGGCAAAAGATTACTATACTGTTCCATTGTAACCTCACCATGTGTAGTACTATTTAAGTCAAATCCAGCGAGTAAAATCTTTGTCTGGTGGGAGAAGGTATTATAATAGTCTTGAAAACGGTTCGTAAATCTTGTGATATCTGTTGATGAACCCACAGTTGCTCTTCCGAGCCAGACATCCGGATACATATCAACACCATCACCAGGCTCGCCATAAGTACCATTATTATTTCCATCCCAATCTCCATCAATATCCGCATAATAGAGGTCACAGGGTATTGTATCCTTCCAATTATTAGCATATTGAATGCCCGAGAATGTCTTACGATAGGGCACAATATTAATATCACCACCGAGAAGAATCCACTGGGTGGAATGGTTATTTACCGCATCAGTAATAAAGTTTCTTATTCTTTCCTGGTTATCTGTGCCGGAATAATTACTGTAGATATATTCAGTGGTGATTACGGTATCTTCCAGACTATAGGTTGAGCGAATAAATGAGCGGAGATCACTCCAGTTAGGCTTCAGGCTATTGCTTGTGATAATAACATGGTCCCAACCAGGATTTCCACCACCTCCCCAATTAAAAGTATGCCAGTATTTATTATCCGTTTCATTTGACTCATCAACAACATCTGTAGAATCGGCAAAGGTCATCAGGGTATGGTCACCTGCGGTAAATGTATATTCCCAATCGTTAACATAGGTATAATAATTTGGCAGCAGGCTATCTGTATACCAGCCCTGAAGTGGTACACCGTCAGAATAAAAGTATGTATAGAATAATGGTTTTGCCGTCGCATCACCATTGTTAATAATTGCCCAGTCAATATAGGTTGTCACACCACCCTGAAGGTCAGGGCCAACCGTATGGGTGCCTGATACAGATGAAGGGACAAT
>DOZA01000072.1:0-4012 GCA_003518245.1 Bacteroidales bacterium
TCCTCTCATTAACAAGGCATGAATACTTCAGGAGGATACTATGTAATTTGTCTGGCAGAATGGTTGAGAAAGGTACATTTCCAGATGATAAGAATCTGATCACTGATATGGTAAGGAATATATCGTATTACAATGCTAAAAGTTATTTCAACTTCTGACGGATCCAGGACGATATACGTCCCTGATATGGATGAACATTACCATTCAACTTTCGGTGCCATAACCGAGTCGAAGCACGTATTCATTGGGTCAGGGTATAAAACAATGCAGGCAGACCATTTAAAGATTTTTGAACTTGGTTTTGGAACAGGGCTAAATGCCTTACTCACACTTCATGAGTCATTAAATGATAAAAAGAATATTAAATATGTTGGTGTTGAAAAATATCCTTTGGATAAAGATATACTTATCAAGCTCAATTATTCACAGTTATTACCTGAAACAAAAGCATCCTGTTTTGATTTACTGCATGAATGCGAATGGGAAATACCATGCAGGATAACTGATAATTTCATCCTGCTTAAATTACAAAAAGACATCAGGGATCTTTCAATTGATATGGTTTTTGATCTTGTTTATTATGATGCTTTTGCCCCCGGGAAGCAACCTGATATGTGGTCGTATGATTTATTGTCAAGTGTATCTTCATTAATAAGACCCGGTGGTGTGCTGGTAACATATTCAGCAATGGGCCAGCTTAAGCGAGATCTTAGAAAGCTGGGTTTTAAAGTTGAAAATCCCGCAGGCCCTCCGGGGAAAAGACAGATAACCCGTGCTGTTAAACGGAGCTGATCAATTTTCACATTTCTTTAACTATTAATCAAATAAGAAAATATTATCTTAGCGCAAATTTTAAACTAAAAAATTGAATTAAATGAAACTCAATGTTTTTGTTATTATTCTGACACTGGCACTTGTTTCCGGAGCCTGTTCAAATAGAGGAATTGATAATCTGAAACCTGAAACCCAGGATGATTCATTGGCCTATGCATTCGGAGTTGATATCTATAATAACCTTAAAGTAAGAAGTGATATTGAGGTTGATCCACTGTTTCTGGCAAAAGGTATGAAAGATGCAAAAGAAGGTAATTCAATCTTTGTTGACGCTGCAGCAGGCGGTTATATAATGATGGTAATGCAGGAAAAGCAGGAAAAGAAACTCGAAGAGGAATATAAAGATTATATAGATGCAAACAGGGAATTCCTTGAGAAGAATAAGGAAAAAGAGGGCGTGGAAATAACTGAATCGGGACTGCAGTATAAGGTAATTAAAATGGGTGATGGTCCTAAACCGGGTTTGAGGGATACTGTCATTGTTCATTATACTGGTAAACTTATTAATGATACTGTATTCGACAGTTCTGTTCAGCGTGGTCAGCCGGCACAGTTCAAAACCAGTGCATTGATTAAAGGATGGTCCGAGGGATTACAGCTTATGCCCGCAGGTTCAAAATTCGAATTTTTTATTCCTTACGAACTGGGATACGGGACAAGGGGAGCAGGACAGGAGATAAAACCGTATTCAACACTTATTTTCGAGGTTGAATTACTGAATGTGCTTAAAAAAGAAGAATAATGATCGCAGAAATACATACTTCAAAAGGTGTACTGCAAGTTGATCTGTATGACAAGGATGCTCCTTCTACTGTAGATAATTTTATCAGTCTTTCCAAAAACGGATTTTATGACAGACTGGCTTTCCATCGTGTAATACCTGAATTTGTAGTTCAGGGAGGATGTCCTTATTCAATAGATATGACAGATCCACGTGTGGGAACAGGAGGCCCCGGGTATACAATTAAGTGTGAGCTGGATGGAGACAAGCAATACCATGACAGGGGGGTTCTTTCTATGGCTCATGCCGGAAGGGATACCGGTGGATCACAGTTCTTTATATGCCTGAACAGGAAAAATACAGCTCATCTCGATGGTAACCATACCTGCTTTGGAAAGATAAAGGAAGGTATAGATATAATTGATAGTATTGAACAGGGTGATAATATTGAAAAGATATTAATAAAAGAAGAGTAAAATGTCATTTGAACTATCTGGCAAAGTAATAGATATTGGCCCGGTACTGCAGAAAGGAGAAAGTTTTAAGAAAAGAGAATTTGTTATTGAAGTATCAGAAGCAGGGAATTCAGTCAGGGAATTTATTGACTATATTAAGTTCCAGTGTGTGCAGGACAGGACAGATATAATTAATGAGAGCTTTCTGAATGAAAATGTAAAGGTATCGTTTAATATAAAAGGTAATAAGTGGGAACGGGACGGTAAAGTGAGTTATTTTACCAATCTTGATGCCTGGAGGATAGAAAAAGTCGGTGCTGACAGTGCCCCGTCAGATGATTTCCCTCCACCTCTGCTTGACGATATGCCACCGGAAAATGAAGAAATGGATGATCTGCCTTTTTAATAATACCAGTTCATTTTATTACCTTTAGCTGACTATTAACAACCGGTATTTACAAGTAATGAGTATCCCTAATAATCTCCACAGAGGATTATTGATAATTATCTTCATCCAGGTGTTGAGTCCTTATTCCTTCTCACAGCAATGGTTTGAGAAACTAAAACTTGATAATAAGTCTGATTTGAATTTCTTTGAGATAAGGACAGCAGTTGAAGAACAATATAAATATCAGAAAAAAGAATATTTTGCCAGGAAATTTGAAATAACAGATAATCCTGATATAATTTATATGTCGGCCGGTGGAACCGACGGAGGATGGTGGGACAGAACCATCGGTGTATACAAGACTATCAACGGTGGCGAATCTTGGGAGCCTACTGCTCTCAGCGCTCACCTGTCTGATTATGAATCATACCGCAGGCTGGCCATGAGCCCTGATGATCCTGACCTGCTCCTTGTTACGGGCAGAGATGGCATATACCGTACTACCGATGGAGGACAAAACTGGGCCAGGATAAAAAGTGGCAGCCATTATGACCTGGTGTTTAAACCTGATGACGGTAATATCGTGTTTGCAGGTTATTACGGAAACATCACTAAATCGAAAGACGCAGGGCGTACATGGCGACAGGTAACTAATACCAGGTATGACGGGTATATGAGAAATATAGCGATCTCACCTGTAAATGCCAGTTATATGGTTGCCGAGCTCGATGCATGGATAAACGGGGAGCGACATAGTATAATATACTCTTCAAAGGATGCAGGGGAGACATGGACCGAACAATCATTACTTAAAGAGGACACTGGTGGTACAATAGGATTCTCAGCCAATGATACACTGACTGTATACAGGGGATGGACCAAGATCTTTCAATCAAGAGACCTCGGAAAAACATGGATCCAGAAAACCAACTGGTACAGAGATAATGTACACCCTGAAATACATGCCGATCATTTCAGGATAAAGAAAAACCCGCTGGTTGAAAATCGCCTTTACTTCTGCAATGATGGAGGTGTATACATATACAAAGAATCGGATGATGAATGGATAGAAAGAACAGCAGGCCTGATAATCTCACAGTATTATTGCATATCCTCCTCTCAATCTGATCCTTCAGTACTGCTGGCCGGATCACAGGATAATGGTGGGTGGTACAGGAATGAAAATGGAATATGGAGAACAACTAACGGGGGAGATGGAATGCATACCTGGCAGCATCCTGTTAATAAAAACATTGGCTTCAGCTCATATCCCGGAGGTAAAATATACAGGTCAACAAATGCATGGGCCAGCTATTCTTCTGTGCATACTAATATACAACCCGAGCCACAGGATGGGGACTGGAACAGCCGTTATGCCATTGATCCCAATGATGATAATATTATTGTAACAGGTTGCTATCCTGATATCTACAGGTCGTCAGACAGGGGAAACTCATGGAGCATTATAGGTAATAATCTTGCTAACGGTGACAATTTCCATTGTATTGCCATCCCTGAATCCAACTCAGATTATATTTATACTTCCTCCGGTAAACGTCTTTACAGAACTACCGATGGAGGAACAAGCTGGAAATCATTTACTCCATTTTCAGG